>NZ_DATFBA010000298.1:0-3145 GCF_035254065.1 Geomonas sp. | reverse complement strand
TGGCAGTAGTTGGGTGAACGTCTTATGCGCAATATCAAGCTGATCATCGAATATGACGGCACCGCCTATGCCGGCTGGCAGGTGCAGCCGAACGGGCTCTCCATCCAGGAGGTGGTGGAGGGCGCGCTGGAGCGGATGCTGGGGGAGCCGGCGAGGCTCCGCTCCTCCGGGCGCACCGACGCCGGTGTCCACGCGCGCGGCATGGTCGCCTGCTTCAACACCGACAAGACCCTCCCTCTGCGCGCCTTCCGGGAGGGGCTGAACACTATGCTGCCGGACGATATCGCCGTGCGCGATGCCGCCGAGGTCCCGCTGGCCTTCAATCCCCGCTTCGATGCGAGCTGCAAACACTACCGTTACACCATCCTGCAGGACCCGCTCCGCTCGCCGCTTGCCCGCGGCGTCGCCTGGCGGCTGGCAGGACCGCTCGATCTCGACGCCATGCGAGCCGCCTGTGCGGAGCTGGTGGGCGAGCACGACTTCGCCGCCTTCCAGGCGGCAGGCTGCGCCGCCAAGACCACGGTTCGCATCATCAACTCGCTTGAGCTGAAGGAGCATGGCAGGTTCATCTACCTCGATGTGAACGGAACCGGTTTCCTGCGCAACATGGTGCGCATCATGGCCGGCACCTTGGTCGAGGTGGGGCGGGGGAGAAGGACGCCCGCTGATGTGGCCCGGCTCCTGCGCGACGGCGACCGGCAGATATCCGGCATTACCGCTCCGCCGCACGGCCTCTGCCTGATGGAGGTTTTCTACCCGCCGGAGGTCCTGTAGGTTTTTTTGTCTTGACATGATCCCGTAAATCGATTAAATTTTCAAACTTCCGCAAGTTGTCTGTGCTAGCGAGTGCTAATTCCATATAGCTGTGAGGTTTCAATGAAGACGCAAGTTGCCAAAAAAGAAGAAGTGACCAGGGATTGGTATCTGGTTGACGTAGATAATAAGGTCCTCGGTCGTGTGGCTACTGAAATCGCCAACGTGCTGCGTGGCAAGAACAAGCCGACCTTCACCCCGAGTGTCGATACCGGCGACTTCGTCATCGTCGTGAACGCCGAGAAGATCGCCCTCACCGGCAAGAAACTTGCCGACAAGACCTACTACAGCCACTCCTCGTTCCCGGGCGGCCTGAAAGAGATCTCCGCCGGTAAGCTCATCGAGAAGAAGCCGGAGGAGCTCCTGAAAAAGGCTGTCAAGGGCATGCTTCCCAAGAACAAGCTGGCCCGTCACATGCTGAAGAAGCTGAAGATCTACAGCGGCTCCGATCACCCGCATGCGGCCCAGCAGCCGAAAAATCTGAACATCTAATTCGTTCATCAGGAGATATAAAATGGTAGGAAGCTTTTACGCTACAGGCAAAAGGAAGTCCTCGATCGCCAGGGTTTGGATCAAGCCCGGTAGCGGCGAGATCACCGTCAATACCAAGTCTCTCGATCAGTACTTCGGCAGGGAAACCTCCAAGATGATCGTTAAGCAGCCGCTCGAGCTCACCGAAAACGTCGGCAAGTACGACATCTACGTGACCGTCAAGGGCGGTGGCGACTCCGGCCAGGCCGGCGCCATCAAGCACGGCATCACCAAGGCCCTGATCGAGGCCGAAGGCGAACTGCGTGGCACCCTGAAAAAAGCAGGGTTCATCACCCGCGATTCGCGCATCAAGGAAAGAAAGAAATACGGCAAGAAAGCTGCCCGCGCAAGCTTCCAGTTCTCCAAGCGTTAATCCGCTTACCGAGACCGCCGTTTTTTTCAGTACTGCAAAGGGGGAATCCGCAAGGGTTCCTCCTTTTGCTGTTTGACGGGATGTTCCGGTGTGGATCGATTCTTCCCTGTCCCTCCCGCATCGGTCCCCCCCTTGATAAAGGGGGGACAGGGGGGATTGCTTTTCTGTTTCGATGATCAGGGGGAAACCCATCCTCACCCTGTCCTTCCCCTTGAAGGGGAGGGGACGCTGTGGGACCGTCCTCCTGTGGGGATGGGCATCGGTCACAGTCCTTTTTCTTTACATCATCTATCCGTTTCGTTTAAATTTTTCTTTGACCATATACGGAGGCGTTCATGCTTAAGGTTGCCATCGTCGGCGCAAGCGGCTACACAGGAGTCGAACTGCTGCGCATTCTTCATGCCCATCCCGAAGTCGCGGTTACCGTTGTAACTTCCGAGCAGAACGCTGGTCGGCCAATCAGCGATGTTTTTCCGACACTTCGCAACCGGTGTGACATCACGCTGGAAAATGTCGAGCCGGTCAGCATCGCCGAGAGGGTCGACGTTGTCTTCACCGCCCTTCCTCACAAGGCGGCCATGGAGGTGGTCCCAACTTTTCTGAAGATGGGGAAAGACGTAGTCGACCTTTCCGCGGACTACCGCCTGCGTGATGCTGAGGTGTACGGCCGCTGGTACGAAAAGCACATGAACCCCGAGCTGCTCGCCAAGGCGGTGTACGGAATCCCCGAGCTGCGTCGCGCCAAGATTTGCGAAGCCTCCCTGATTGCCAATCCCGGCTGCTATCCGACCAGCGTGATCCTCGGACTGGCGCCGCTGCTGAAGGGAAAGATGATCGACCCCAAGTCCATCATCGTGGACTCCGCCTCCGGCGTCACCGGCGCAGGCCGCGGCGCCAAGGTCGACAATCTCTACTGCGAGGTGAATGAAGGGTTCAAGGCCTATGGCGTGGGTGGCGTGCATCGCCACATCCCGGAGATCGAGCAGGAGCTGTCGCTGCTGGCCGGAAACGACATCACCATTTCCTTTACTCCGCATCTCGTGCCGATGGATCGTGGCATCCTTTCCACCATCTATTCGATGCCGCTCGGCAAGGTGAAGGCCTCGGAACTGGTCACCCTGTACCAGGAGTTCTACGATGGCGAGCCGTTCGTGAGGGTGCTGCCGGAAGGGCGTGTCCCGTCCACCGCCAACGTGAGGGGCTCCAACTTCTGTGACATCGGCGTCGTCGTGGACGAGAGGACCGGCAGGATCATCGTCATCTCCGCCATCGACAACCTGGTGAAAGGCGCCTCCGGCCAGGCAGTGCAGAACATGAACCTGATGTGCGGCCTCCCGGAGACCCTCGGCCTCGACATCCTCCCAGTCTTCCCGTAACAGGTTTTAAGTCCCCTCTCCCGAAGGGGGAGGGTTAGGGAGGGGGAGCGCT
>NZ_DATFBA010000297.1:0-8176 GCF_035254065.1 Geomonas sp. | reverse complement strand
CCGGCTGATCCCGATGGAGATGGCGGTGAAGCACACCATCTTCCCCTTGAAGCTGGAAGAGGGGAAACTGGCGCTCGCTGTAGCCGATCCCACCACCGACGAGCTCTTCCGTCAGATCGCCGCCCAGCACAACGTGAAGGTCATCCTTTACGTCTCCACCCGTTCCGAGATCAACCGCGCCATCGCCCGTCACTACTTGGGGCAGACCACGGTGGGGCCTTCGGGGAACACCATCCTGGTGGTCGAAGACGACCAGTTGGTGCGCGAGACGGTGGCCAGGACCCTGACCCGGCAGGGGTACGTGGTGGAAACGGCCATCGACGGCATGGACGCCTTCAACAAGATCTTCGGCCTCAAGCCGAAGCTGGTGATCACCGACAAGGTGATGCCCAAGCTGGGGGGATACGAATTCATGTATGCCATCCGCAACCTCCCCGAGTTCCGCTACATGCCGGTGATCCTGATGACCGCCGCCGCCACCCCCGACGAGGAGAAGGAGGCGCTGGAGCGGGGCTTTTTCGATTTCGTCCTCAAGCCTATCAAGGAGATAGGCCTTTTGACCCGCGTCCAGCGGGCCTTCCAGAGCAGCGAGCGCCTCTACGGCAAGAACCAATAACCTCCCCGTTTTTTCTCCCCCTATACCCCTAACGTTATTTCCTCATGAATAAAAGAGTCCTGCCGATGAGGAGCGGGTGTTCCCTGCTCCTGGCCTTCCGTCGGTACCGGTGTTCTTTGCTGCGTCTGATCCTCCGGAACGTAAACTGCTGGGCCTGTCGACGAGACGAGCCAGGGGCGAGGTGCCAATCCCCGCTGTCATTACTACCTCTGCCGAGGCAGGTATCCTGACGTGGAAGGACTCTCATGGCCGACGTTCATCATGAAAAGGAAAGCATGCGTGCCAGATGTTTCGCCATCCGGTTGATCGGTGTGGTGTTGCTCCTCGATCTGTTCGTGGTTGCCATGGCCTTCGTTTCGCTGCGTGAAAGCAGACGGCAATATGCCGAACGGGCCGCGGTCCAGAGCCAAAATCTCTGCCAGGCCCTGGTTTACAGCATGACTGGGATCATGGATGTCGTCGACGTGGCGCTTTCGGATGTGGTCGACGATGCCGAGGATCAGCTGGCCTGCGGCGGTATCAAGGCGCAGGTGCTCGACGCCGCCATCGTAAAGCAGCACAGGAGGCTTCCTGACCTCGATGGCCTGCGCATGGCCAATGCCAGGGGGGAGATCGTCTACGGCACCGACCTCGGGAGCGGCGCGGTGAAGAGCGTGGCGGACCGGGATTATTTTCGGCAGTTGAGGGACAACCCAAAGGCTGGCCTGGTGATCTCCAAGCCGCTCGTCGGCCGGATCTGCGGCAAGTGGCTCTTGATAGCAGCGCGACGGGTGAACAACCCGGACGGCTCCTTCGCCGGTGTGGTTTGCGGCTCGCTCACGCTGGAGCGGATTCAGAAGATCATGGGCAACATTGACGTCGGGGCCAGTGGCGGAATCAGCCTGCGCCAATCCGACACCTCCATCATCGTCCGCCATCCGAACAGGGGGCCGGGAAACGAGGCGGGACGTCAGGCGATCTCCGCCGAACTCCTGCGCCGTGCGAAGCTCCAGCAGCCAACCGGCACCTTCTATACCCCACTAAGTTGGGACCATACTCCCAAGATTCTCTCCTACCAGCGTCTCGAGCGTTATCCCCTCTTCATCCTGGTCGCCTTGGCTGCCCGGGACTATCTGGCTCCCTGGCACGGTGACTTCTTGAGGATGGCTGCCCTGGTTGCGCTTTTCGTGGCCATGACCATCATCCTCTCCCGGCTGGCGTACCGGTGGTGGTTGCGCGAGAAGATTGCCGAGGAGGCCTTGCGGAAATCGAAGGCGGAGCTGGAACAGCGGGTGGCAGAGCGTACCGCAGAGCTGTTCACCGCCAACTCACGGCTGGTCGGCGAACTCCAAGAACGGCAATTGACTGAGGAAAGGTTGCGGCAAAGCCGCAACACCCTGGCCCAGATCATCAATGCCATCCCCCAATCGGTCTTCTGGAAGGACCGTGACAGCGTCTATCTCGGCTGCAATGTCATATTCGCAGGTAGGGCGGGTTATGACGATACCGAGTTGGTGGTGGGAAAAACCGATTACGATCTCCCCTGGCTCAGGGAGGAATCGGACGCCTACCGGGAGGACGACAAGGAGGTAATGGAGGGGAACGCCGCTAAGACCCACATTGTCGAGCAGCAGCTCCAAGCCGATGGAACGCGGGTGTGGGTCGATACCACGAAGGTCCCGCTATGTGACGACCAGGGCGAGGTGTACGGGGTCCTGGGGGTCTACGAGGACATCACCCTGCGCAAAGCAGTCGAGGAAAGCAGGGACAAGGCGCTCACCCTCTTCGAATCGCTGCTGACCTCGTCCCCGACCGGCATCCAGGTGTTCGATGGGGAAAGCGGTGATTGCGTCACGGTCAATGATGCCTTGCTGCAGATGATTGGCGGTGAACGGCAGATGGTGCTTGCGCAGAACTTCAGGGGGCTCCGGTCCTGGAAAGAGGCGGGGATCGAAGAGTTGGCCGAGCAGGTTCTCTCCGACTCCATCACCAGGCGCATGGAGAAAAAGATCACCTCCACCTTCGGTAAGACAGTCCACCTCGATTTCTTCCTGACCCGCTGCGACGTCGAGGGACGGCCGCACCTGATGATGATCGCGCAGGACGTCTCCGAGTCGAAGCGGCTCGAAGAGGAGAACAAGAAGATAGCCGCCCAGATGCTGCACGTGCAGAAGCTGGAAAGCCTGGGGGTGCTGGCCGGAGGGATCGCCCACGACTTCAACAACATCCTGATGGTCGTGGTCGGCAACACCGATCTGGCCCTGATGCACTGCGTGGAGGTTTCCCCGCTGCGGGAGAACCTGTTGCAGATCGATCAGGCCGCAACCCGTGCCTCGGAACTGGCGCGCCAGATGCTCGATTATTCTGGCCGAGGACGTTTTTTGATCGAGAATCTGGATTTGACAGCCATCGTGCGCGACATGGTGAAGATGCTGGAGGTATCCGTATCCAAGAAGGCTCTCCTTAGCTACGACTTCGCTCCTGGTCTTCCTCCCATCAGCGGCGATGCGACCCAGCTACGGCAGGTGCTCCTGAACCTGGTCCTCAATGCCTCCGAGGCCCTCGGCGAACAGCCGGGTAGCATCACCCTTCGCACCTATTCCGCCGAGTGCGATCGGGGCTATCTCGCCGGCTCCTGGATCGACGACGGCCTTCCGGCCGGGACCTACCTGGTGCTCGAAGTAGCTGACACCGGCTGCGGCATGGACCAGGAAGTCGTCACCAGGATCTTCGACCCCTTCTTCACCACCAAATTTACCGGCCGCGGACTGGGCATGGCAGCCGTGCTCGGCATCGTGCGCGGGCACAAGGGGGCGATCAGGGTAGCAAGCGAGGAGGGGAAAGGGACCGTTTTCCGTCTCCTTTTCCCTGCCGTGGCCGTTGCCACCGGCCTGCCGGCGACCGACGGCTCTGCGGAGGTGTCGTATCGGGGGAAGGGGACTGTCCTGCTGGTGGACGACGAGGAGACCATCAGGGAAGTTGGCAAGGAAATGCTGCAGATGCTGGGTTTCTGCGTGCTTACCGCCAGCGACGGGCAAAAGGGGATCGACACCTTTCAGCGGCACGCCGAGCAGATCGCCTGCGTGTTGCTGGATCTGACCATGCCGGTCATGGACGGCGTGCAAGCCTTCAACGAGCTGCGCCGTCTCCAGCCGGAGGTCCGGGTGGTCATCACCAGCGGCTACAGCGAGCAGGAGGTGAGCCGGAAGTTCGCCGGAGAAAAGGGGGTTGCCTTCATCCAGAAGCCGTACAAACTGGCAGCGGTCAGCAGGAAGCTGCAGGAACTGCTGGGGTAGGAGGTCAGGCGGCTTTCAGCTTCTGCACTCCGGTCAGCGCCCCCTTTTGCGAGGTCTTCCAGAGGTCGTACTGCATCTGTTGAACCAGCCAGCTCTCAGGCGTGGTGTCGAAGGCGATAGCGAGGCGCAGTGCCATTTCGGGAGTGACGCCGGTACGGCCATTAAGCAAAGAGGAGAGGGCCTTTCTGCTGACGCCGAGGGCTTTGGCTGCCTCGGTCACGGATATGCCAATCGGTTCAAGGCAGAGTGCTCGAATGACTTCTCCGGGATGGGGTGGGTTGTGCATCATGCTTTTTCCCTTTGCTAGTGATAGTCAAGGTAGTCGACATCAAATACGTCGGGACCCTCGAAACGAAAGATAATGCGCCAGTTGCCACTCACGGCTACGGCGTGAAACTCCTGTAGTTGCCTGCCAGTTGATGGAGGCGGAGTCCGGGCAGGTTCATGTCCTTCGGTTGCTGTGCGGCATCAAGGCGAGCCAGAATCAGTCGAATCCGACCAGAATGCTTAGGCTGGATGCCGACGTGAATACCGGCCTCGTAGTACCGCTGCAAGCCTTTGTGCCTGAAGGACTTGATCATGGAGAACTGTAACCCCTACGGTTACAATCCGCAAGCAGCAAATTAGGCTGAAACAGCAAAGCGGGACAGATCATACGAACTGTCCCGCTTTTTATCTTGAAGAATTTATCTGAGGGGGACGCTACTTCCCGCCGGCCACCATCAGCTCGGCCACCAGCTTGGTGAAGCGGAGCGGGTCCTTGATCGGGCTTCCCTCGGTGAGCAGCGCCTGGTCGAAGAGGAGTTCGCAGTAGTCGGCGAGCTTCGGGTTCTCCTTGTCTTTCTCGTACATGGAGGTCATTACCTGCAGGATCGGATGATCCGGGTTGAGCTCCAGGATACGTTTGGACTCCGGCACCTCCTGGTTCATTGACTTCAGGATCTTCTCCATGTTGGCGTTCAGCCCCATCTCGTCGGCCACCAGGCAGCAGGCGCTTTCGGTGAGGCGCGAGGATAGCCGCACTTCCTTGATGTTCTCCTTGAGGGTCTCCTGGATGAAGGTCATCACGCCGCCGAACTCCTTCTGGGCCTCCTCCTTCTTCGCTTCCTGCTCCTTCTTCTCCTCCTCGCTCTCCAGCTCCAGGTCCCCGCGGTCGATTGCCTTCAGCTGCTTTTCGCTGTAGGAGCCGATCGCCGGCACCACCCACTCGTCTACCGGGTCGGTCATGTAGAGGACCTCGTATCCCTTCTTCCGGAAGACCTCCATGTAGGGGGAGTTCTCCACCGAGGCGCGCGACATGCCGGTGATGTAGTAGATCTCCTTCTGCGCCTCCGGCATCCGCTCCACGTACTCCTTGAGGCTCACGAACTTGCCGCCCTCGGTCTTGGAGCTCTCGAAGAGCAGGAGATCCTGCAGCTTCTCCTTGTTGGCGTAGTCGAAGTGGATCCCTTCCT
This sequence comes from Geomonas sp., assembly GCF_035254065.1. Taxonomy (GTDB): domain Bacteria; phylum Desulfobacterota; class Desulfuromonadia; order Geobacterales; family Geobacteraceae; genus Geomonas. Next base: position 2,831 of record NZ_DATFBA010000297.1, on the reverse strand, counting down.
TGATCACCGGACCGAACTCGTTCCAGAACTTCAGGTAGTCCTCCGCGTTCTTCTCCTTCATCTCCGAAAGCGTGGAGATCACCTTGCCGACCAGGCTCTTCTGGATCCGCTTGATCTGCACGTCTTCCTGCAGGATTTCGCGGGAAACGTTGAGCGGCAGGTCGGAGGAGTCGACCACCCCCTTGATGAAACGGAGGTAGTCCGGCAAAAGCGCCTCGCAGTTGTCGGTGATGTAGACCCGTTTCACGTAGAGGTGCACCCCTTTTTTGTGGTCGCGCAGGAAGAGGTCGAACGGCTTGTGGGACGGGATGTAGAGGATCGACTTGAACTCGCTGACCCCTTCGGCGGAATAGTGGATGGTGGAGAGCGGCTTGTCGTAATCGTGGGAGATGTGCTTGTAGAACTCGAGGTACTCGTCCTCGCTGATCTCGCTCTTGGGCCTGGTCCAGATGGCCTTCATCGAGTTCAAGGTCTCCTCGGTGGTCTTCTCGATGGTGCCGCCCCCCTCGATCACCTTGCCGTCCTGGTCCTTGACCGGCTCGCTGCGGGTGATGTCCATCACGATCGGGTACTGGACGTAGTCGGAGTACTTCTTGACGATGGAGCGGATCTTCCACTCGTCGAGGAATTCCTTCATGTCGTCCTTCAGGTGCAGGACGATCTCGGTGCCGCGGGTCTCCTTCTGGCACTCCTCGATGGTGTAGCTGCCGTCACCGGTCGACTCCCAGCGGCAGCCGTACTCCTTGTCGCCCGCCTTGCGGGTGGTGAGGGTCACCTTGTCGGCCACCATGAAGGAGGCGTAGAAGCCGACGCCGAACTGGCCGATCAGTTCCGGGTTGTCCGCCAGGTTCTGCTCCTTCAGCGCGGCCACGAAATTGCGGGTGCCGGACTTGGCGATGGTACCGATGTTGTCGGCCACCTCGTCCATGTTCATGCCGATGCCGTTGTCCGTGATGGTGAGGGTGCCCGCCTCCTTGTCGGCGTGGAGCTTGATCTTCCAGTCGGCGTTTCCTTCCAGAAGCTCCATGTTGGAGTGGGATTCGAACCGTATCTTGTCAATAGCGTCGGAGGCGTTGGAAATCAGCTCCCGCAGGAAGATCTCCTTGTTGGAGTAGAGGGAGTGGATCACCAGATCCAAAAGCTGCTGGACCTCGGTCTCGAACTTCTTGACGGTTTTGGTCATGGGTGGGGTGTCTCCTTTAATCGCTTTTTGGTTGAGCTTCGCAGAAGCTAATCATGGACCTTCAGGATTTCAAGGGGGGAAAAGAGAAAAGGTTTAGATTTCCCCTCGCCCCCGGGAGAGGGGGAGGGGTGAGGGAAGCCGGCAAAGGCGAGATGCCGGATTTAAGATATTACGAATGCCGCAGGTACTGGTCCAGGATGGCGGGGTGCACGTTGATGCGCATCACCTCCCACGCCTCCCTGAGCGCCACGGCGTCGTTCAGCGCATGGTGGCGGGTGAGATCGCGGAAGGCCCCCGCCTTGGCCTCCTGGAGCAGGGGGACCAGTTCCGGGAAACTCTCCGAGAAGAGGGGGAGCGGCTCGTGGAGAAGGTTGACCGGTTTGGAATTTCCCAAGAGGTCCTTCAGGAGGACCCAGTCGTAACGGGGTGCATCGCTTACCACCCGGACCGGGCAGCAGAAGTCGGCCAGCCAGCCGGCCAGGCGTCTCTCAGCGTACAGCCGCTCCTGCATGAAGTCCCCGCCGGTCAACTGCGGCAGGACAGTCTCGGCGACGAAATCTGAGCACCCCTGCGGGCTCCAGCCGTCAGCCAGTTCGGCGTAGAAGGTTTCCCCGCTTTCGGCGACCAGCGCGATGCTGATCAGCTGCGGGTAGTCGAGATCGGTGAATTCGGCGTCCAGGAAGAGGAGCTTCGGGGCCGGCTGGCTGGCGGCCAGACACATCCTCGGATGCCTAACCCGCTTGCGGACCTTGGCGTGGGCGGGGCAGAGGGTCTTGGCGAAACCGTGGCCCAGCCGGAGTGAACCGGGGGCTCCGCACTCCTCGCAGGTGGCCGCCGCCTTGTGCTCGACCTCCCTTGCCACCTCCCTGACCAGCAGGGAAGGGGAGTCCACCTTCAGGAAGAGCCCGCCCAGCCGCTGCTCCGCCTGCACGTAGCCGACCTTCGGCATCCCCAGGTGCTCCATCGCCTCGACGGCGGTGCAGAGGTCCCAGACCAGCGGGTACCACCCCCTGCCGCAGCGCACGTGCCCCGGGCCGCCCTGCAGGTAGCGGGGGAAACGCGCGCACAGTGCTGCCTGGGCGATGGCGCCCTCCGGCTTCACCCTTCCTTCATGGGGGAGCAACAGCTTCTCCGTCCATCTTTTGAAGTTGACGATGGCGTCGACGGTGCCGAGGGCGAACCTTCTTGCCAGCTCTATGAGGGGGGCAGGGGCGATGGTCATGGTGGCGATGATACCCATGAGAGCCTGTTTCCTGCAAGGGCTTCCTTGCCGGGAACTCTCACTTCTATTTTATAATGAAAACGAGGAACCGCATCTACCAATGTGGCCTAACTCCGCTGGATTTCTTGACTCTCAGCCCCCCCTGTGCTAATAAAAGTAGGCTAAACCCGTTTTCGTCAAGTGAATAGCTCCCTCCAACGCATGAGCCCCCCGGCAACCATTCAAGGAGCCCCATGTACCATCCCGACTACGCGACCTTTCAAACCCTTTCCGCCCAGGGCAACCTGATCCCGGTCTACCGCGAAATCCTGGCCGATCTCGACACTCCGGTCAGTGCCTTCAAGAAGATCGACGACGGACGCTACGGCTTCCTGCTGGAGAGTATCGAGGGTGGCGAGAAGTGGGGGCGCTACACCTTCCTCGGCT
>NZ_DATFBA010000296.1:0-4808 GCF_035254065.1 Geomonas sp. | reverse complement strand
CCTGGCGAAGACACCGCCCTTGACCGCTGACTGAGCGAGGCGGTAGGAGCGAAGTGCAAAATCATCCTGCTCTTGTCGGCTGATGCCGTTTCGGGTGGCGCTATCCTCGCCGATCTCCCCCATGTGCCTGCCGGTGTAGGGGTCCTGCAGGCCGTCGTGGATCAGCAAATCAAACAGCTGATCGTGACCCATGCGGTAGCCGCCCCTTCCCTTCTTGAGGAAGTAGGGAGCCTGGGACATGTTTTCCATACCGCCAGCCAGGACCACGTCGGAGTTGCCGGCACGGATGGAGTCAGCAGCCAGCATGAGCGATTTAAGGCCGGAGCCGCAGACCTTGTTAATGGTGAGAGCGGGAACCGTATCAGGAATGCCGGCCGCGCGCATGGCCTGCCGCGCCGGAGCCTGACCGCAGCCACCGGAGAGCACCTGTCCCATCACCACCTCGTCGACCGCCTCAGGCGTCAGCCCCGACCGTTCCAAAAGCCCGGTTATCACCGTGGCTGCCAGTGTCGATGGCTCGACATCCGAAAGCGCGCCATTGAAAGAACCAAACGGGGTTCTCATGCAGTCAACGACGAAGATCTCTTCCATTTCCGCCCTCCTCTCCACTCTTGGTAGAGGGGATTATATGTTTCGTTTACGTGAATGTCAACGTGTTTTAAAACGAATTTTTACATTTGCGAATTATTAGAGAGTTGCAGCACTATTTCTTAACGTTTACGAGCATTTGGATAGGTAATGAAGTTATATCGTGAGTAACAGGAAACAGCGGGGAGGGAAATTGGGGGGAGGGTTTCCCCTCCCCGTCCAGCATCGGCGACCGATAGCTCCGCGGATCCGGCGGCGACTTTACCTTGGGTATCGCCCAGAGAATGGTAGGGAAGTCGTTAAATAGCTCGCTTTTTCCTTGTTGTCCTACTGGCTCAGCACGCCGCCTTCCCCCATTGGCCGACAAAGGCTATCTCGGACAGCTGCTTGCGCGGACGCGGCTTGGGCTCCTGGTCGGGGTAACCAAGCGGTGTAATACCCACCACCCGCATCCCTTCCGGAATGCCCAGCCCTTCCCGTACCGCTCTCTCGTCATACCACCCCATCCAGCAGCTCCCGAGCCCCAGCGCGTGTGCGGCGAGGCAGAGGTGCTCAAAGGCGATGGCGGTATCGGCCACGTAGTACTCGATACCGTTCTCCACCCCCGACTCGGACGGGTCGGCGCAGACCACGATCACCACCGGGGCGGAGGCTATCGCCTTCTTTCCCGGATTGTCCTCGGGGAAGGCGTCCAGGAGGGCTTGCCGCCCCTCCCCTCCGTTCAGCACGAGGAACCGCCAGCACTGCATGTTCTTCCAGGAAGGGGCCAACCGCGCCGCGTCCAGCAGCTGCTCTATCTTTTCCCACTCTACCGGCCGGTCCTGGTACTTCCGGATGCTCCGCCGGTCTCTGACCACCTGAAACAGATCCATTGTTCCTCCATTGTCATCACATGTTCCGGCGGTACTTACCGCCAACCTCGTACAGCGCGCGGGTGATCTGGCCGAGCGAGGCGACCTTCACCGTTTCCATCAATTCGGCAAAGATGTTGCCGCCCGAGACGGCCACCTCCTGCAACCTTTTGAGCGCGAGAGGAGCTTCCTCCCTGTTGCTCTCCTGGAACGCCTTCAGGTTCCCGATCTGCTGCTCCTTCTCCTCCTTGGTGGCACGGGCCAGCTCGCCCGGCACCTGGTAGCCGTCCTCCCCTGCCCTCGGGTTCAGGAAGCAGTTGACCCCGATGATGGGAAGCTCGCCGGAGTGCTTCTTGTGTTCGTAGAGCATGGACTCGTCCTGGATCTTGGAGCGCTGGTACTGGGTCTCCATGGCGCCCAGCACGCCGCCGCGCTGATCGATCCGCTCGAACTCGGCCAGCACCGCCTCCTCCACCAAGTCGGTGAGTTCCTCGATGATGAAGGAGCCCTGGGTCGGGTTCTCGTTCCTGGCCAGGCCGAACTCCCGGCTGATGATCATCTGGATCGCCATCGCCCGCCTGACCGAGTCTTCGGTCGGGGTGGTCACCGCCTCGTCGTAGGCGTTTGTGTGCAGCGAGTTGCAGTTGTCGTAGATGGCGGTAAGCGCCTGCAGCGTGGTACGGATGTCGTTGAAGTCCATCTCCTGGGCGTGCAGCGAGCGGCCCGAGGTCTGGATATGGTACTTGAGCTTTTGGCTTCGCTCGTTGGCGCCATACTTCTCCCTCATCACCACCGACCAGATGCGGCGGGCCACCCGGCCGATTACGGTGTACTCCGGATCGAGGCCGTTGGAGAAGAAGTAGGATAGGTTGGGGGCGAAATCGTCGATGTGCATGCCGCGGGAGAGGTAGTACTCGACGTAGGTGAAGCCGTTGGCCAGCGTAAAGGCGAGCTGGGAGATGGGATTGGCCCCCGCCTCAGCGATGTGGTAGCCGCTGATGGATACCGAGTAGTAGTTCTTCACCTTTTTATCGATGAAGTACTGTTGGATGTCCCCCATCATCTTGAGGGCGAATTCGGTGGAGAAGATGCAGGTATTCTGCCCCTGGTCCTCCTTCAGAATGTCGGCCTGCACGGTCCCGCGCACGGTCTGGATGGTGCAGTCGCGGATCTGCTCGTACTCCGCCGGACTTGGCTCCCGCCCCTCGCGCTCTTTGAAGAGCTCCACCTGCTGGTCGATGGCGGCGTTGAAGAAGAAGGCCAGCATCATGGGCGCCGGACCGTTGATGGTGATGGAGACGCTGGTGTTGGGGGCGCAGAGGTCGAAGCCCGCGTAGAGCTTCTTCATGTCCTCCACCGTGCAGATGGATACGCCGCTCTCGCCCACCTTGCCGTAGATGTCGGGGGGATAGTCAGGGTCCTCGCCGTAGAGGGTGACGCTGTCGAAGGCGGTGGAGAGGCGTTTGGCGTCGTCGTCCTTGCAGAGGTAGTGGAAGCGGCGGTTGGTCCGCTCCGGCGTCCCCTCCCCCGCGAACTGGCGCTTGGGATCTTCATCAGCGCGCTTGAACGGGAAGAGCCCGGCGGTGTACGGGAAGAAGCCCGGGGCATTCTCCAGCATGCACCAGCGCACGATCTCGCCCCAGTCGGCGAAGTCGGGGAGGCAGACCTTGGGGATGCGGGTCCCGGAGAGGGTGGTGGTGTAGAGGTCGCTACGTATCTCCTTGTCCCGCACCTTGGTGACCAGTTGGTCCTTGCGGTAGGTCTCCTTGAGGCAGGGCCACTCCTTGAGGATCTTGCGCGGCTCGTCGAGCAGCTTCTCCTGGTAATTTCCTATGCAGCGGTCGATGTCGCCCGCCACCGATCCCACCAGCTCCTTGGCCCCCTCCAGTTGGAAGAGGCGCCGGGCGACCTCCGACTGCTCATTCACCCTGCTTCGGTAGCCACGAGACGCCTGCACGATCTCCCCCAGGTAATGGATGCGGTCGGGAGGGATGATGGAGGCGTTCTTGCTCCTCTGGTCGGTGATCGTGAGCGAAGAGGCGAGCTGCAATCCCTTCTTCTCGTTGATCTTGTCGAGCAGCGCCCGGTACAGCACGTTGGTGCCGGGGTCGTTGAACTGGGCGGCGATGGTGCCGAAGACCGGCAGCTCCTCGTCCGGCAGATCGAAGAGATTGCGGTTTCTCTTGTACTGCTTGCGGACGTTTCGCAGGGCGTCCTCGGCCCCCTTGCGCTCGAACTTGTTGAGGGCCACCAGGTCGGCGAAGTCGAGCATGTCGATCTTCTCGAGCTGGGTGGGCGCCCCGAATTCGCAGGTCATCACGTACAGCGCCACGTCGGCGATCCCGACGATGCCGGCGTCCCCCTGGCCGATGCCGGAGGTCTCCACGATGACGAGATCGAAGCCGGCGGCGCGCACCACGTCGAGAGCGTCGTGGATGGCTGCGGAGAGTTCCGAGCGGGACTCGCGGGTGGCGAGCGAGCGCATGTAGACGCGGTTGGTGTTGATGGCGTTCATCCTGATCCGGTCGCCCAAGAGCGCCCCGCCGGTCCGCTGCCGGGAAGGGTCGACCGCCAGGATGGCGACGCTCTGCCCGGGGAAGTCGCGCAGGTAGCGGCGTACCAGTTCGTCGGTGAGCGAGCTCTTGCCGGCGCCGCCGGTCCCGGTAATACCGATGACCGGGACCTCGCGCCCCAGCGATCTGATCTGCTCACGCACCGTCGCGTACCCTTGGGACTGTTCGTGGACCGACTGCTCCGCCAGCGAAATTAGGGTGTTGACCGCCCGGATGTCCTGATCCTTCAGCTTGCCGATCTCCTCCCCGATCTCCCGCGCCGGTGCGAAATCGCACAGCTCCAGCATGTAGTTCACCATCCCCTGCAGCCCCATACGACGGCCGTCTTCCGGAGAGAAGATCTTGGAGACGCCGTACCCCTCGATCTCCTTGATCTCCTCAGGGATGATGACCCCGCCACCGCCGCCGAACACCCGCACATGCCCGGCGCTCCGCTCTTCCAGGAGGTCGCGGATGTAGCGGAAGAACTCGATATGCCCTCCCTGGTAGCAGCTGACCGCGATCCCCTGGGCATCTTCCTGGATGGCGGCGGTGACGATCTCGTCGACCGAGCGGTTGTGTCCCAGGTGGATGACCTCGGCCCCCGACGATTGCAGGATGCGGCGGATGATGTTGGTGGAGGCGTCGTGGCCGTCGAACAGGCTCGTTGCGGTCACGAAGCGGATCTTGTGCTTGCTCTGGTAAGGTGCAGCGGCGGCTGTATGCATGACGGTCTCCTTGACATGAAAATGCGTTCCCGTGTCGAGCTGTTGGTGTCCGCGGCGTCGATGCGCCAGAACTCAAAAGCAATCCCCCC
>NZ_DATFBA010000295.1:0-4474 GCF_035254065.1 Geomonas sp. | reverse complement strand
CCTTCAACGACATGGTCGGCCGCGCCAACCGGCTGGAGCCCAAACGTGCCATCGCCCACTGGAAGGCCAAGGGGCTGGACTTCAGCAATATCCTGTACCAGCCGGAAATGGGGATCAAGAGGAGCCGCTACTGCACCGAGGCCCAGGACCACGGCCTCGACCGGTCGCTCGACATGACCAAGCTTTTGGACATCTGCAAACCGGCCATCGAGAAGGGAGAAAAGGTCAGCGCCGAATTCCCGATCACCAACGTGGACCGGGTAGTCGGCACCATCGTCGGCAACGAGATCACCCGCGCCTTCGGCGCGGAAGGGCTCCCCGACGACACGGTCCGGCTCAAGTTCCACGGCTCCGCCGGTCAGAGTTTCGGCGCCTTCGTGCCGAAAGGGATGACCCTGGAACTCACCGGGGACGTGAACGACTACCTCGGCAAGGGGCTAAGCGGCGGCACCATCGTGGTCTACCCCCCCGCCGGGTCGAAGTTCAAGGCCGAGGAGAACATCATCGCCGGCAACGTCGCACTCTACGGCGCCACCAGCGGCAGCGCCTACATAAACGGCATCGCCGGGGAGCGCTTCGCCGTGCGCAACTCCGGGGTCGAAGCGGTGGTGGAAGGGGTCGGCGACCATGGCTGCGAGTACATGACCGGCGGGACCGTGGTGGTCCTTGGTGAGACCGGCAGGAACTTCGCGGCCGGCATGAGCGGCGGTGTCGCCTATGTCCTTGACGACAAGAACGACTTCAGGAACCGCTGCAACACGGAAATGGCGGCGCTGGAGCAGCCGACCGAGCAGGACCTTGACCTCCTCAAGGCGATGATCGAGCGGCATGCGGAACTGACCGGCAGCTCCCGGGCCATCGCGATCCTCGAGAACTGGAGCAGCTATGCCCGCCAGTTCGTCAAGGTCATGCCGATGGATTACAAGCGGGTGCTCCAGGCCCTGGAGCGTGCCCAGGCCGCCGGCTTGAGCGGCGACGAGGCGCTGGCCGCCGCGTTCGCAGAGAACGCCGCCGCTGCACACTAAAATCGAGACAATTCTTCAGATAGGATAAAGCTATGGGAAAACCAACCGGATTCATGGAATACCTTCGCGAACTCCCGGCCGATCGCGAGCCGCTGGAGAGGAGCAAGGACTGGAATGAGTTTCACCTGCACCTTCCGGAGGAGAAACTCCGCATCCAGGGTGCCCGGTGCATGGACTGCGGCATCCCCTTCTGCCACACCGGCATGCTGGTCTCCGGCATGGCCTGCGGCTGCCCGGTCAACAACCTGATCCCTGAGTTCAACGACCTGGTCTACCGCGGGCTCTGGAAACAGGCGCTGGCCAGGCTGTTGAGGACCAACAACTTCCCGGAGTTCACCGGCCGGGTATGCCCCGCTCCCTGCGAAGGCTCCTGCACCCTGGGCTCCATCGATCCGCCGGTCACCATCAAGAACATCGAGGTGAGCATCATCGACCGCGCCTGGGAGGAAGGGTGGATGGTCCCCAACCCGCCCACCTTCAGAAGCGGCAAGAGGGTGGCGGTGGTCGGCTCCGGCCCCGCCGGCCTCTCGGCGGCAGCCCAGCTCAACAAGGCCGGTCACCAGGTGACCGTGTTCGAGCGTGCCGACCTGCCGGGGGGGCTTCTGATGTACGGCATCCCCAACATGAAGCTCGACAAGCGCGAGGTGGTGCTGCGCCGCATCCGCCTCATGGAGCAGGAGAAGATCTCCTTCGTCTGCAACACCGCCATCGGCGGCGCCGACTACCCGGTGGAGAAGCTCAAGAGCGAGTTCGACGCCGTGGTGCTCGCCACCGGCGCCACCGTCCCCCGCGACCTCCCCGTCGAGGGGCGCTCGCTCAAGGGGATCCACTTCGCCATGGATTTCCTCACCGCCAACACCAAGGCGGTGCTCAACCAGGGGGCCGACTACATCTCGGCCAAGGGGAAAGACGTCATCATCATCGGCGGCGGCGACACCGGCACCGACTGCGTCGGCACCTCGCTCCGCCACGGCTGCACCTCGGTGACCCAGCTGGAGATCATGCCCCGCTCCCCCGACACCCGCGCAGCCGACAACCCCTGGCCCGAATGGCCGAAGACCCACAAGGTCGACTACGGCCAGGAGGAAGCGGAGGCCAAGTTCGGCGCCGACCCGCGCGTCTTCGTGACCACGGCGACCAAGTTTGAAGGCGATGCCGAAGGGAACGTGACAGCGGTACACACCGTAGAGGTGGAGTGGCAGAAGAACGACAAGGGGCAGTTCATACCCGTCCCGGTACCCGGCACCGAAAAGGTGCGCCCCGCCGGCCTGGTGCTGCTCGCCATGGGCTTCCTGGGCCCCGAGCAGGAGTTGCCGGAGGCCCTCGGCGTGGAGCGCGACGGCCGCAGCAACATCAAGGCCGACTACGGCCGCTACGCGACCAGCCTCCCCGGCGTCTTCGCGGCCGGCGACTGCCGCCGCGGCCAAAGCCTGGTGGTCTGGGCCTTCAACGAGGGACGCGGCGCGGCACGCGAGTGCGACCGCTTCCTGATGGGAGACACCGAGCTCCCCTAGGCTTAAGCGCCAGTAACAGTGGAAAAGGCACCCGGACCACCGGGTGCCTTTTTTTATTCCGGGATTGACCTCCTTCCCCTAAAATGCTAGCTTCCACTTTTCGTTCCGGTACAATAGCCAGGACGGTCAGGTAGCCAGGAACTGAACGTCGGGAGGGGACGCAATGGAGCATCGCCATCATGACCCGTATGAGTGGGACGAGGAAGACCCGTGGGAAGGAGTACGGCTCACCAAGGAGGCCATCTCCGCCCGGACTACCCTCCTGCTCTACACCGCCCTGCTCACCGCCCCCTTTGTCGCCTTGATCGGCTGCGGCGGCTACTTCGCCGGCCTCAGGCCCCATGAGGTGCTGGGAGCCTCCTGCTACCAGGCGATGGTATCCAGCGTCATTTTCTTCGACACCCTCAGAAACGCCGCTCACGAGTGCTTCTCCGAGGCCCAGTCGGCCGGCTTGGTAACCTGCATCAAGGGCATCCCCATCGTCGACCCCGCCTACCCCCACCGCCGTCTGGCCAGCCTTTCCTTCGCCATCGGCGGCCGCCCCGCCCAGAAACGATCCTGACCGCAAAACGTTTATTTTTAAAATTCAGGGTGTTACCATGCTTGAAGAGCCGTTGACGGCCCAACTCTACCAGCATAGGGAGCCCCACCATGCGAGTACTCGTCGTCGAAGACAACGAAACGATGCAGCGGTTGTTTGCAACGGCACTGGCCAGGGAAGGGATGGAATGCACCCTGGTGAGCGACGGCAAGAGTGCCGTGCGAGCCTGGCAGCAGGACGAGTTCGACGTCATCTTCATGGATGTGCAGATGCCGGTGATGGACGGAATGGAGGCCGCTCGCCTCGTCAGGGAGCAGGAGGTGTCGCGCGGGGGCCATACCGTGATCATCGGCGTCACCGCATTCGCCCTCGATACCGAGCGGAAGATGTGCCTGCAGGCCGGGATGGATGCCGTCGTTACCAAGCCGATCAACCTTGACGAGTTGTTCAGCGTGGTCGAGAAACACGCCAAGGGCCGTGCTTAGGACACTCTCCCACCTCCTTGCGGCAGTCGCCCCGCTCGGCCCGGGCTGGAGGCTTCGCCCCCATCTGGGCACCCAGCGCTGCCTTTCCCCACCGGAGGGTGGCGGCGCCGACGGAGGCACTGACGGTGCCCGGCAGAGGCTCGACCGCAACGGCAAAGAGAGGCAGATACTGGCGGAGCAGGTCAAGCAACTCTACGCCCTCGCCCCCATAGGTTTCCTGGCCACCGTTATCAACTCCGTTATCGTCTTCATGGTCATGAAGACCGTCATTCCCTACCGGGTCATTGCCTCCTGGCTGCTCTTGATCTTGGTCATCACGGCCGGCAGACTGCTCCTGGTGATGCGGTTCCGACGGCAGCAACCACCGCCGGCGGAAGCCTCGAAATGGGTGAACCGCTTTGTCGGTAGCATCGTTTTGTCCGGTGCGGCTTGGGGGAGCATCGGTCTTTTCCCTCTCTCCTACTCCATCGCCCATCAGGTCTTCGTCGCCTTCGTGCTGGGAGGAATGGCGGCTGGGGCGGCCTCCACCTTTTCCAACGCGAAGTACGGCTACGCCGCCTTCGCGCTGCCGGCGATGCTTCCCTTCGCGATCCGCTTCATCCTGGTCGGAGACGATTTCCACTACGCCATGGGGGGGATGGCCTTCCTCTACATCCTTTTGCTGTGGCGTATATCCCAGCACAACTGTTTCATGAACCGGACCTCTTTCCTGTTGAGGTTCGAAAACCTGGAAATGCTGGAGGGCCTCAGGAACGCAAAGGAGGCGGTCGATGGGCTGAACCGGCAGCTAACCGGGGAGATCAAGGCAAAACTGGGAGCGGAGGCTGAACTCAGAGCACATCACGACCAGCTCGAAAAGGCGGTCGAGGAAAGGACGGCGGACCTCAAGGCAGCGCAGCAAGGTCTGGT
>NZ_DATFBA010000294.1:0-11043 GCF_035254065.1 Geomonas sp. | reverse complement strand
CGGATACTTCAACCCCATCCTCACCCCGGCCCTCCCCTTGAAGGGGAGGGGGAGCCGGCTGAGAGTGAGGCTGTTGAGAGGGAGGACGGTTGAGAGGGAGGGTGATTAAGTGAAGGGTGCCATTGGTGAGGAATTTTCACCTACGTCCCCTCCCCTTCAAGGGGAGGGACAGGGTGAGGATGGGTTTGAAACACATGCATTGATCAGGCATTAAACCGGCTTCTCGTGCATTGGAGCTATTGATATGAGGAAAAAGAAGGCCATCTTTTTTGCCGCCATCGGCATCGTGCTGGTGGTCGGGGTGCTAGCGCTCCTGAAGGTCCTGCAGATACGGGCCATGATCGACCAGGGGAAGAAGTTCGTTCCCCCGCCGGAAACGGTGACCACCGCCAGGGCGACCAGCCAGCAGTGGGAGACCTCGCTCACTGCGGTCGGTTCCCTCAGTGCGGTGCAGGGGGTGACGGTCTCCGCGGAACTGGCGGGCAAGGTGGTGGAGATCGCCTTCCATTCGGGGGCGACAGTGCGAAAGGGGGATGCGCTGCTCCTCCAGGACACCAGCACGGAAGAGGCGCAGCTTCCCGGCAGCCAGGCGCAGACGGAACTGACCCGGCTGGTCCTGGAGCGCGACGCGAAGCTGCTCCCCAAGAAGATCGTCTCCCAAAACGACTACGATACGGCGGCTGCCAACCACATGCAGGCGCGCTCGCAGGAGAACAACATCCGCGCCACCATCGGCAAGAAGACCATCCGGGCACCTTTCAGCGGCAGGCTGGGGATTCGCCAGGTGAATGTCGGCCAGATGCTCCGCGAGGGTGATCCCATCGTCACCCTGCAAAGCCTCGACCCCATCTACGCCGACTTCACCCTCCCGCAGCAGGAGCTGGGGCGGCTCCACCAGGGACTGCCGGTGCGGGTAACCTGCGATGCCCTGCCGGGCGTCACCGTGAACGGCCGGGTCACCGCCATCAATCCCATCATCGATGCGGATACCCGCAACGTGAAGTTGCAGGCCACGCTGGAGAACCCGGGCGAGCGGCTGCGTCCGGGGCTGTTCGTCAACGTCGCGGTGGGCCTCCCCACCCGGCGCCAGGTGCTGGTCATCCCCACCACCTCGGTGCTCTACGCCCCCTACGGAGATTCCATATTCGTGGTGCTGGACGACCCCAACAAGAAAGGCGGCAAGGTGCTGCGCCAGCAGTTCGTGCGCCTGGGGGAAAAGCGGGGCGATTACGTGGCGGTGGTGAGCGGGCTGAAAGGGGATGAGGAGGTGGTCTCGACCGGCGCCTTCAAGCTGAAAAACGGCGGCGCGGTGGTGGTCGACAACCGCCTCTCCCCCTCCTTCAGCATGACACCGAAACCGGAGAACAATTAATGCCAACACTGCTTCGACAAGCTCAGCACGGACGGCCAGGTGACCTATTGACCCAACAGACTCCGTTCGCCCTGAGCTTGTCGAAGGGCCTCAGACTATGAAAATAACCGACCTCTTCATACACCGCCCCGTGCTGGCCGCGGTGGTCAGCCTGGTCATCGTGATCGCCGGGCTGCAGGCGATGCGGACCTTGAACGTCCGCCAGTACCCCCGCAGCGAGAACGCCTCGGTGACGGTATCGACCGTCTACGTGGGGGCGAGCGCCGAACTGGTGCGCGGCTTCATCACCTCTCCCCTGGAGCGGGCCATCGCCGCGGCGGACGGCATAGACTACATGCAGTCCCAGAGCACGCTGGGGCTCTCCACCATCACCATCCGCCTGAAGCTCAATTATGATTCCACCCGGGCGCTTGCCGAGATCAGCTCGAAGGTGGACCAGGTGCGCCGGGACCTCCCCCCGGAGGCGGAGGTCCCGGTCATCAACATCGAGTCGGCCGACAGCCAGTTTGCGTCCGCCTACCTGAGCTTCTCCTCCGATATCCTGCAGCAGAACGAGATCACCGACTACCTGGTGCGGGTGGTCCAGCCGAGGCTGTCGGCGATCCCCGGCGTGCAGCGCGCGGACATCCTGGGGGCGCGCACCTTCGCCATGCGCATCTGGCTCAAGCCGGACCGGATGGCCGCGCTGAACATCTCCCCCTCGCAGGTGCGCCAGGTGCTGGCCGCCAATAACTTCCTGGCCGCACCCGGTCACAGCAAGGGGGCCTACATCCAGGTCAACCTGACTGCGGACACCAACCTCACCAGCGCCGAGCAGTTCAAGAAGCTGGTGGTGCGCCAGTCGGGGGGCACCATCGTCAGGCTCTCCGACATCGCCGACGTCGCGCTGGGGGCCGAGGACTACGACTCGGAGGTGCATTTCTCGGGGCAGACCGCGGTCTTCATGGGGATCTGGCCGCTTCCCAACGCCAACTCGCTCGACGTGATCAAGCGGGTCAGGGCGGAGATGGAGGGCATCCAGCACGATCTCCCCACCGGCCTCAAGGCGCGCATCGCCTACGACGCCACCGACTACATCTCCAGCGCCATCCATGAGGTGCTGAAGACCCTTGGCGACACCCTGCTCATCGTCATGGTGGTCATCTTCCTGTTCCTCGGTTCCTTCCGTTCCGTGCTGATCCCCATCGTCGCCATCCCGGTCTCCCTGATCGGCGGGGTCTTCCTGATGGAGGCCTTCGGTTTCACGGTCAACCTGCTCACCCTTTTGGCCATCGTGCTTTCCGTCGGCCTGGTGGTCGACGACGCCATCGTGGTGGTGGAGAACGTGGAGCGGCACCTGGGGATGGGCAAGTCGCCCCTGGAGGCAGCGCTGGCCGGCGCGCGCGAGCTGGTGGGGCCGATCATCGCCATGACCATCACCCTGGCGGCGGTCTATCTGCCGATCGCCCTGCAGGGGGGGCTGACCGGCTCGCTGTTCCGGGAGTTCGCCCTCACCCTGGCGGGTGCGGTGACCATCTCCGGTGTGGTGGCCCTCACCCTGTCGCCGGTCATGTCGGCCAAGCTCCTCAAGCCGGGGATCGAGGAGCATGGCTTCGCCGGCAAGATCGCCCGCGACTTCAACCGCTTCCGGGACTTCTACGGCAGGATGCTTGCCGCCACCCTCAAGGCGCGGCCGGCGGTCTACCTGGTCTGGCTGGTGGTGGTGCTGGTGACCGTGCCGATGTTCACCATGTCTGCCAAGGAACTCGCCCCCGGCGAGGACCAGGGGGTCATCTTCGGCATCCTCGATTCCTCCGCCAACTCCACCCTGGACCAGAACTCGATCTGGGCGGCCGCCACCAACCGCATCTTCCAGAGCATCCCGGAGACCGACTTCACCTTCCAGCTCACCTTCCCCAACTCCGGCTTCAGCGGCATGGTCGCCAAACCCTGGACCGAGCGCCACCGCAACATCTTCCAGATCTTCCCCGAGGTGCAGCAGAAGCTGCAGGCGCTCCCCGGCATCCGCGTCTTCCCGGTCACGCCGCCGGCACTTCCCGGCGGCGGCGATTTCCCGGTGGAGTTTATCATCGCCTCCACCGCAGCCGAGCAGGAGGTGCTCGACTTCGCCACCAAGATCCAGGCCAAGGCTGCCGCCAGCGGCATGTTCGCCTTCCCCCCCATCATCGACGTGAAGATCGACCAGCCGGAGACCCGCTTCGTGATCGACAAGGACAAGGTGGCGGCGCTCGGGGTGAACCTGAGCCAGATCGGCGGCGACCTGGGGAGCATGGTGGGTGGGGACTACGTGAACCGCTTCGACATCTCCGGCCGAAGCTACAAGGTGATCCCGCAGGTGGAGAGGGCGGGGCGGCTCAACCCCGAGCAGCTGGAGAAGATGTACGTCACCGGGCCCAACGGCCAGCTGGTGCCGCTCAGCACGGTGGCAAAACTGACCGAATCGGTGGTGCCCCGCTCGCTGAACCGCTTCCAGCAGTTGAACGCCGTGAAGATCAGCGGGGTGGCCATCCGGCCGCTGGACCAGACGCTCGGCTTCCTGGAGGCGGAGGCTGCCAAGATGCTTCCCAAGGGGTACGTGCTGGACTACACCGGGGAGTCGAGGCAGCTCCGCACCGAGGGGAACAAGTTCCTCCCCGCCTTCGGCCTGGCGGTGATCCTCATCTTCCTGGTGCTGGCTGCGCAGTTCAACAGCTTCCGGGACCCCTTCGTCATCCTGGCCGGCTCGGTGCCGCTCGCCATGTTCGGGGCGCTCATCTTCACCTTCCTGAAGATGCCCGACCCCAACGTCCCCTTCATCACCAAGGGGTGGACCACCACCCTCAACATCTATTCGCAGGTGGGGCTGGTGACCCTGGTTGGGCTCGTTTCCAAGAACGGCATCCTGATCGTGGAGTTCGCCAACAAGCTGCAGCTAGCCGGGCTTGCCAAGCTGGAGGCCGTGCAGCAGGCCGCTATGACCAGGCTCCGTCCCATCATGATGACCACCGCCGCCACCATCGCCGGCCACTTCCCGCTCACCCTGGTCAGCGGTCCCGGTGCAGCGGCCAGGAACTCGATCGGCCTCGTGCTGGTGGGGGGGATGTTCGTGGGTACCCTCTTCACCCTGTTCGCGGTCCCCTCCATCTACATGCTGATCGCCCGCGACCACAGCAAGGACCGGGAAAAGTTGCACGAGGAGGACGAGGTGACGGTGAGCGCCTTGCCGGACTGACCTTTTTCGTACCTAAAGAAGGCGGAAAAGGATATCTGATTAGCCACCAATCTCCCGCTGGTTCCAACGCCCCCTCCCCTTCAAGGGGAGGGTTGGGGTGAGGATGGGGTAAATGTGCCGGATGTTTGAGAACCCCATCCTCATCCTGTCCTTCCCCTTGAAGGGGGAGACGCTAGCGGAAGATCGGTGCTTCAGGAAAGGAAATTTCAGTTACAGCGGCAAGCACGGCCGGGTGGTGTCAAGGAGGGGGCAATATGAGATGGTGGATACTGCTGTTGGCGATGCTTTTGAACGGTTGCACGCTGTTCAACGTCTCCCTCCTGCACCCGGCGAGCCCGCTTGAGGAGAAGGTCTTGGAAGGGGAGGGGCGCCCGAAGATCCTGCTTCTGGACGTCTCCGGCCTGATATCCGAGAAGAAGTTCGGCATCAGCCTGACCGGCAGGCCTTCCCAGCTCTCGGAGATCAAGGAGGCCCTGCAGAAGGCCGAGGAGGACCGCGAGGTGGTGGGGGTGCTGATCCGGGTTAACTCCCCGGGGGGGACGGTCACCGCCAGCGACATCATCCACCACGAGCTGATCACCTTCAAGAAGCGCAATCCGGTGCCGGTGCACGCCGCCATCGTGGGACTCGGCACCTCAGGTGGCTATTACGTGGCGACCGCCGCCGACCGCATCACGGCCAGTCCCACCTCGGTGACCGGCAGCATCGGGGTCATCTACATGCACTTCCAGGTCGACCGGCTGCTGGACAAGATCGGCGCCAGCGAGTGGAACGTCAAGTCCGGCGACAAGAAGGACATGCTCTCCCCCTTCCGTCCCGCCACCGCCGACGAGAAGGCCATCATGCAGGGTGTGATCGACACCCTCTACGGGCGCTTCATCGACATGGTGCTTGCCCGTCCCGGCAACACCCTCAGCAGAGAGGAACTACTCAGGCTGGCGGACGGGAGGATCTACACGGCGGAGCAGGCACGGGCCTTTCGGCTGATCGACGGGGTCTGCTACCTCGACGAGGCGCTCGCCGACCTGAAGAAGGCGGCGGGGGTGGAAAAGGCGCGGGTGGTCGGCTACTACCGTCCCGGTAGCTACCGCGGGAGCATCTATGCCGGCGAGACCGGCGCCACCGGCGAGGGGGCAGGCATCCTGTCGCTTGGGGAGAACGGGCTGGAGGTATTTTCCGATATCGGCTTCGCCTACCTCTGGAAGCCGTGACCTTATACCCCCACGCCCATAGGGGAGGCGGGCCTTTTCGGCACGTTGAGGCACCCTCGCCCGGCCTTCGGCCACCCTCTCCCCTGAAGGGGCGAGGGTATAAAACATTAGGCAGGGAGGATGTTGGTCGCTTCCGGGACGGTCGGCAGGGTGACTGTGAAGACGGTCTCTTCGCCGGGGCGGCTGGAGACCTCGATGCTGCCGCCGTTTGCCTCCGCCAGGTTCTTGCAGACCACCAGCCCGAGCCCGATTCCCTTCGGCTTGGTGGTGAAAAGCGGCTGGAAGATCTTGTCCAGGTTCTCCGCCGTTATCCCTTCGCCGTTGTCGGCAACCGAGATGAGCACCGCTTCCCCGTCCTGGCGGGCGCTGATGCGCAGGGTGCCGCCGGCAGACATGGCCTGCACCGCGTTGGAGATCAGGTTCTGCAGCACCTGCCGCACCTGCTGATGATCTACCTTAAGGAGCGGCAGGGAAGAGGGTATTTGCACCTTGAGCTCGATCTCCTTCGGGATGCTGCACTTTTCAATGGTCTCCTGGACCAGCTGGCCGGCCGGCGTCGGGATGGCGCGGGGGGCCTTGACGCTGGCGAAATCGAGAAGGTCCCCGATGATGCGCAGTGAGTTGTCGATCTCGTTCTTGATGATGTCGAGGTACTGCCGGGTATCCTCCCCGGCCTCCTGGTTGATCATCTTCAGGACGTAGACGGCGTTGCTCATCACCGCCAGCGGGTTTCTCAGTTCGTGCCCCACGATCCCGCTCAACTGGCCCAGCGTGGCCAGCTTTTCCCGCCTCACCAGCTCCTCCTGCGCCTTCAGAAGCTGACCGCCCCGCTCCGCTACCTTCCGCTCCAGCTCCTCGTTCAGCTTGGCCAGCTTGTCCTCGGCCGCCTTGCGCTTGGTCACGTCGCGCACATGCTCGACGACGCCGGTGACCCGCTCCCGTTCCGGGTCGAAGATCGGGAAGGCGACGATCTCGAACCAGCGCGCCTCGTTTCCCTGCTGGATGCAGGAGACCCTGCTGGCGGGCTCGCCGCTGGAGAGCGCCACTTGGCTCGTGCACCCCTCGCAGGGGGTGTAGCGGTCGGCGAACACCTCGTGGCACTTCCTGCCGGTGAAGGGGAGCCTGTCCCGGAAGAGCTGCTCGAAAAAGGCATTCACCCTCACGATCCGCAACTCCTCGTCAAGCATGCAGATGCCGTCCTGGACGGCGTCAAAAATCCCGGAGAGCATCCGCTCCTTCTTGGCGAGTTCCTCCTCGGCCTTCTTCCGGTCGGTGATGTCCAGGATTGAGCCGACGATGCCGGCGGGGGAGCCGTTGGGGCCGGGAAAGCAAGCCTTGTAGCAGACGAGCTCGTGCGAGCTGCCATCCGGATAGACGCCGCTGGTCTCGAAGACCTGCACTCCCCCCCTTTGCACGGCCTGCAGGTCCGTCTGGCGCCCGATCTCGGCCAGAAGCTGCGGGAAGATCTGGTAGCTGGTCTTGCCGATCAGCCGTTCCCTGCTGAGTCCGGTGCACTCCAGATAGGCGTTGTTGCAGCCAAGATAGCGCCCCTCGATGTCCTTGTAGAAGATGGCGTTGGGGATGGAGTCGAGCAGCCGCTGGAGAAAAAGGAAGTCGGCCTCCTTTTGGCCTTCCCCCTCCTTGACAAGTCGGTTGGTGAGGGCGATGTGAATGGCGCCTACCGCCAGAAGCCCGAGCACCACCAGCATGAGTGCCCTTTTGCGTGAGGCGTAGTGGGAGAGGAAGTCGTCCTTCTTGATGCCGACGTAGAGGGCGCCGATCACTTTGCCGTTGCCGTCCTTGATCGGATCGTAGGCGGTGAAGTAGGGGGCGCCCTGCAGACGGGTCTCGCCCCGAAAGGCCCTCCCCTCGGTGAGCACCCGGCGGCTGGCTGGGGCCTCGAGGCGGGTCCCGGTGGCCCGGGAGCCGTCAGCGTTGAGCACGCTGGTGGCCACCAGCTGGTCGCCCATGAAGATGGCGGCCGTACTGCCGGTGATCTCCTGGACCTGGTCGGGCACCTCGCAGCCGTTCAGGACGCTGCCGCCCGCCATCAGCTTGCCGTCCTCGATGCTGAAGCCGGTCCCCTTTTCCCGCAAGACCGTGCGCAGCACCAGCATGGAGCGTTCCAGGTCCTCCTTGCCGTGTTCCACGGTGGCCGTTTCGAACCACTGGAAGCTGAGCAGTGCGAAGGCTATGAAGAGCAGCATCGCGACCAGATCGTTGATCATGGTGTACCGCTTGGTTTTCTTCATGAACCCTCGCGCTGCCATTGGATTTGCAGATCAGCTCACGCCGCGTCTACCTTGCCGCCGATCTCCACCCGGTTCCTGCCGGATTTCTTGGCGCGGTACAGTGCGCTGTCCGCCACGGTCAGCAACTGCTCCTCCTCGACCATCGAGCAGTCGAAGGTGGTCACCCCCAGGCTGACGGTGACCCCGGCTTCGGCCTCCACGGTGGACCTGATCCTTTCAGCCGCCTCGCAGGCCTCCGGGAGCTGGGTGCGGGGCAGGATGACCAGGAATTCCTCGCCGCCGTAGCGGAAGACGTGGTCGGAATCCCTGAGCTCTCTGAGCAGGATGGCCGCCACCCTGACCAGCAGCCGGTCCCCTTTTACGTGCCCATGGGTGTCGTTGTAGCGTTTGAAGCGGTCGAGGTCGGCCATGATCACGGAGAACTTGTGACCGCAGCGCTGGCCGAGCTCGAAGTACTTCTTCAGCTGGATCTGCATGAACTCCCGGTTGGCCAGCCCGGTGAGCGGGTCGTGCAGCGATTTGGACATGGTCTCCGCATGAATCCTGGCGTTGTTGACCGCGATGCCGATGTGGCTCCCCAGGGCGGCCACCAACTTGTGCTGGGCGTTGATCGAGCTTCCCGGCTTGTTGTAGAGCACCAGTACGCCGACCACCTTTTCCGAGGCCTTCAGCGGGATGATCACGTGGTGGCGGCCGAGGTGGCATCCCTGCTGGGGCTCTCGTACCGGCCCGCTTGCGCTGTCGGAGATGATCGGCACGCCGGTGGCGGCCGCCTTCCCGCACAGGCAATCGCCGATGCGGACCTGCTGGCAGGGGTCGAGCTGGTGCTCCGGGATTCCCAGGTGTGAGACGAGGTGCAGATGATCGTTGTCCGCCAGGAAGACCAGCCCCTTCTTCTGGAAGGAGAAGTACTCCATGGACAGCATGGTCTTCAGTATCCCCGGGAACAGCTGGCTTGGCTTGATCATCCGGTTGATGGAGCCGGAGAGGTCGAAGAGCACCTGCAGGTCGGCCGCCTGTTTGGTCAGCCTCTGCTCCGCGCGCTGCTCGTCGAGCGCTCGGTTCAGGTTGGCGAGCAGTTGTTCGACGTCGTAGGGCTTGAGCAGGTAGCAGAAGGCTCCACGGTTGGTCGCCTCGATGGCGGTTTCCAGGGTCGCGTTGCCGGTGAGGATGATGGTCCTGGTGTCCGGATGGGCGGAGCGGATCCGGTACAGGAGCTCGATGCCCGGCATGTCCGGCAGCCCCAGGTCGATGATGGCGACGTTGGCCTGGCTCTGCTTGAGGGCTGCCAGTCCGTCGGTCCCGGATGCGGCCACCGCGGGGCGATAACCGTGCAGGATGAGGATGTCGGCCAGGGTCTTCCGGATGTTAGCGTCGTCGTCGACGATCAGGACGGAGGGTGGCTCCGGGATCTCCTCAAAGTCGGGACTACCCGTAATTTTCAGATTATGGGCTGCTTTCATGCCTGTAGTCCTCGCGGAAGGGTGGCAGTTTCCGGCCTGGCGGAACCCACTGCGGTTGGCTTCTGCGGTTTTCCCCCCAGTCGGTGCGGAGTTTGGCACCGTGAGGAGCGGATTTTCGGTATGGGGCGTGGCATTGCGGGAGACAGTTGGATGGACTCACCGATATACAGTTAATTTTCTGGGAATTTTTCCCGTTGTCAATGTGATGAGCGCGGAGTTGCGAATTAAATTGATCAAATATGACATGGGGGGCATCCCGGCGGCCGTGGTTGTGGAAATTCCCCGCCGGGGATGCAGCCGAGTAAGTCGGAGACGGCGTCCGGTCGTGCTTTCCCTGCTGATGCGAAGATCACCCTGCTGAAGGGGTAGAATCGGTAACCCATTCTGCTTGTCAGATTACCGCTACGTCGGAATCTGTCGCGAGCTTCGCTGGACATTTATCTCTTCTTTTGTAGACTTTTCCGAAAATGCTACCAGGTATTGAATTGAATCACCTGAATTCAGCCATCGGCGCCCATAAAGCCAGATCCAAATCCATTGACCCCGCAAAAAAATTGGTTCAGCAACATTTCGACAGTCAATCAGTTCTTAAACAGGAGGTAAGATGAAGAAGCTCATCGCATGCTTAATCACCCTTGGTCTGTTGATAATCGCTGCCTGCAGCGATAACAACCCCAGCGATCTTGTGATGCTCAGCAACGCGCTCCCCGACGGCACCGCGGGAGCACCCTACAGCCAGACGCTGCTTGCTACCGGCGGCACGATTCCCTACACCTGGAGGGTCGACGCTGGAGCGCTGCCGGTGGGGCTTAGCCTGAGCCCGGCCGGCGTCATCTCCGGCACGCCGACCAGTGCGGGGACTTCCACCTTCACCGCCACCGTGGTCGATGCGGGGGTGCCGCCGCAGATCAGGTCGCGCAGTTTCACCCTGACCATCAACCAACCGGGTGCGCTCACCATCACCTCTACCTCACCGCTACCGGGAGGTACCGTGTCATCCGCCTACAGCCAGACCTTGACCGCCACCGGCGGTACCACGCCGTACTCCTGGGCCGTCACCGCCGGCGCGCTGCCGGCAGGACTTAGCCTGAACGCCTCGACCGGCCTCATTTCCGGCACGCCGACCACCGCGGGCACGGCGAACTTCACCGTCACGGTGACCGACTCGGCCGTACCGACGGCCGCAACCGCCTCGACCGCCTTCGCCCTGACCATCGCCGCGGCAGGTACTCCGGTGTCCATCACCACCACCTCGCCATTGCCGGCCGCTGCCACCGGTGCCGCTTACACCACGACCCTGGTCGCTGCCAACGGCGTCACCCCGTACACCTGGGCGGTCACTACCGGCACGCTCCCGGCAGGGCTCAGCCTGAACGCCTCCACCGGCGTCATCTCCGGCACCCCCACCACCGCCGGTACCTCCAACTTCACGGTCACGGTCACCGACTCGACCACGCCGACCGCGGGCACGGCCTCTACCCCGTTCGCTCTCACCGTCTCGGCAAGCGGTCCTGCCGCGCCGGCCAACGCCCTT
>NZ_DATFBA010000293.1:0-7924 GCF_035254065.1 Geomonas sp. | reverse complement strand
CCCCTGGTCCCCCCTTTATCACGGGGGGGACCTGTAGCTGAAGACGGTGCCCCAACGCCTTTACTGGAGGAATGAGCTACGTGTTAGAGAACAAGCACCTGCAGCGGATCCTGCTGGTCGATGACGAACCCCAGATCCTGGAGAGCTGCCAAAGCTGCCTCAAGAACAGCGGTTACCCCGACGTGGTGACCGAAAACGACAGCCGGAAGGTGATGGCGCTTTTGGCCCGGGAGGAGGTCTCGGTCATCGTGCTCGACCTGCGCATGCCGCACCTGACCGGCCTGGAGCTCCTGCCGCAGATCGTCTCCCAGCACCCCCAGATACCGGTCATCCTGGCCACCGCCAACAACGACGTGGAGATCGTGGTCAACTGCATCAAGGAGGGGGCCTTCGACTACCTGGTGAAGCCGATCGAGGTGAAACGGCTGATCACCTCGGTCCGCAAGGCCCTGGAGATGCGCTCGCTCTCCAGCGAGCTCACCGTCCTGAAGCACTACATGTTCACCGACCGGCTGGACCACCCGGAGGCCTTCCAGTCCATCGTCTCCGGCAACAAGAGCATGCGCGCCATCTTCCAGTACCTGGAGGTGATCGCCGGCACCAGGCAGCCGGTGATGGTCACCGGCGAGACCGGCACCGGCAAGGAGCTGATCGCCCGGGCCATCCACGAGCTCTCCGGCTGCAGCGGCGAGTTCGTCGCCCTGAACGTGGCGGGGCTGGACGACAACATGTTCTCCGACACCCTGTTCGGGCACCGCAAGGGGGCCTTCACCGGCGCCGACCAGGCGCGCGACGGCCTGATCACCAGGGCCGCCGGCGGCACCCTCTTCCTGGACGAGATCGGCGACCTGAACGAGATGTCCCAGATCAAGCTCTTGCGGCTTCTGCAGGAGCAGGAATACTACCCGGTCGGCTCGGACTTCCTGAAAAAGAGCGACGCCCGCATCGTGATGGCCACCAACCGCGACCTCCTCGAGCGGATCAAGGAAGGGAAGTTCAGAAACGACCTCTACTACCGGCTGTGCGGCCACCGGGTCCACCTCCCCCCCCTCAGGGAGCGGCTGGACGACATCCCGCTCCTGCTCGACCACTTCCTGACCACCACCTCGGCCACCCTCGGCAAGAAGAAGCCGACCCCTCCCCCCGAGCTGGCGGTGCTGCTCGCCCTCTACAACTTCCCCGGCAACATCCGGGAGCTGGAGGCGCTGGTCTTCGACGCGGTGCTCAGGCACCGCTCCGGCATCCTCTCCATGGAGACCTTCCGGGCGGTGATCGGCGACGAGCGGCTGGCCCGCTCGGCCACCACCCACGAGCCCTCCAGCGACGAGAACCCGCTGGCCGCCATCTTCGGGCACTTCCCGACCATCGACGAGGTCGAGGAGTACCTGATCCGCGAGGCGATGAAGCTCGCCAAGGGGAACCAGGGGCTGGCCAGCAAGATCCTGGGGATGGGGCGGCAGACCCTCAACAAGCGGCTGAAGACGCACGGAAGCGGCGCCTGAAAGCGGGGAGCCGCCATGGGTTTTCTTTCCCACACGGCTCTGCTATAAATAGAATTAGATAGGGAAATCCGCCGGAAAGGAGGAACGGAAGATGAATCCCGAGATCGCCAAGCTAAGCCCGGCTCAGAAGCTGATGAAACAGGCCATTCATGAAATCGACGACTACTTCGGTGAGGGGGTTGCTTTCAAGAACATCGATTTCCTGGGGAGCTATATCCAGACCCTGGCGCTGCTCGAGCTGAAGGAGACCCTCCGGAACAAGCTTTAGCTACCTCGACCTGTAGCGCGCAACGAGGCCGCCCCAGCTTTTCGCGCCGCCTGCCTGAACTCGTCGAGGTGAGCAATCCCCTCAGCACCCCTCGTCGCACCAGCATCTGTCAACCGCCTGCCGAACACTACCGCACCCCGTTTTGGGGAAGGGAAAACCAGAAGGTCGCACCTCCTCCCACCGTCCCCTCGGCCCACACCCGGCCGCCGTGCCTGGCGATGATCCGCTGCACGATGGCGAGGCCCACCCCGGTCCCCTCGAACTCCTCGTTCCTGTGCAGCCGCTGGAACAGGCCGAACAGCTTGCTGAGGTAGGCGGCATCGAAGCCGACCCCGTTGTCCCGCACGAAGAACCTGGTCTCCTGTTCCTCCTGCAGGGCGCCCACCTCGATCCGGGCCCTGCTGCGGTCCCGGGTGAACTTGACCGCGTTGGCCAGCAGGTTGTAGGCCACCTGCCTGAGCATGGCGGCGTCTCCCATCACCTCCGGCAGGGTGCCGATCACCCATTCGATCTCCCGCCCCTTGGCCTCCTCCGCCAGGTCCCGGACGATGTCCCTCACCAGTTGCCCGAAGTCCAGCCTGCTCTTCATCATCTCCGCGCGCCCCATGCGCGAGAAGGAGAGCAGGTCGTCGATCAGGTTCCCCATCTTCTTGGCCGCCTCGGTGATCACCTGCAGGTAATGGAGGCTCTTGTCGTCCAGTCCTTCCGGGTTGCGGTTGTTGAGCAGGTCCACGAAGCCGATCACGTGGCGCAGGGGCGCGCGCAGGTCGTGGGAGACCGAGTAGCTGAAGGCCTCCAGCTCGTGGTTGCTCGCCTCCAACTGCTCGATCTGGCTCTTGAGAGCCGTGTTCAGCTCCCTGATCTTGGCGTCGCTCTGCTTTTGGCGGGTGATGTCCCTGATCACCGCGTAGGCCCAGGTCCCCTCGGAGGTCTCGATGGGGGTCAGCATGATGTCCACCGGGATCTCGCGCCCCTCCTTGCTCTGGCCGTACAACTCCAGCCCGATCCCCATCTTGCGGGGGCGCGGGTCCTGGAAGTAGCTTTTGCGGTACTGGCGGTGGCTTCTCAGGAAACGCTCCGGCACCAGGCGCTCCACCCGCTGGCCGATCAGCTCCTCCCGCATGTAGCCGAAGAGCGCCTCGGCCTGCTGGTTGACCTTGCGGATCGCCCCGCTGCCATCCACCACCACGATGGCGTCCGGGGAGGTCTCGAACAGCCGCTCGAACATGTTGCGGCTTTTCTGAAGGGCATCCTCCAGTTGCCGCCTTTCGGTGAAGTCGCGGGTGATCTTGTTGAAGCCGATCAGTGAGCCGTCGGCCTCGTAGAGGGGGGTGATGGTGATACCGGCCCAGAAGCGGCTGCCGTCCTTCCTGAGCCGCCAACCCTCAAGCTCCAGGCTGCCGGCGCTCTTGGACATCTCCAGCTCTCTGGCGGGTTTGCCTGCCTTGACCTCTTCGGGGGAATAGAAGATGGAGAAGTGCTTGCCGATGATCTCGCTGGCGCTGTACCCTTTGATGCGCTGGGCGCCTTCGTTCCAGGAGAGGATGTACCCCTTGGGGTCGAGCATGAAGACGGCGTAGTCCCTGATCTGCTGAACCATGAGCCGGAAGCGGCTGTCGGTGAGGAGCTTCTGTTCCACCGACAGCTCCGCCGCGGGTGGGGAAGTGGAGCTCTTGTCTTTATCGCGCATCGGGGCTGCCCGTTACTGGTTGGGTGCTGCCTGCCAGGGTGTTGGCTGTGGTCCGGTTAGCGTGGTTTCATGTAACTGCCCGTGATTACTGGCGCTATTTGAATGAATTATATGCTTTTCGTCCCCCTTTTACAAACCCTGGCCCGGCGGCGGCCTGATGATCTCTGCTGTGGGATGGAGCGGTCGGCAGGGGCGAGGAGGGCGGCAGGGGGGGGCGCTGCGGGCTGGCGTTGCGGGCGGGAATTAAAGTTACCGGCGCTCTCTGTCGATAACGAGCACATGGCGTGCTCGGCACGGCAAGGCAAGGAGACAGATATGAACGACCTGCAGTGGTACCGCCTCTACTCGGACAGCGAGCCGATCGTCGAAAAGGAGCTCCTGAACAAGCTGCTGTCCAACGGGGCGCTGGCGAAGTTCGCCCTGGTGCGGCACAACGGGGAGTACAAGGCGATGCTCTATGTGAACGGCAAGCGGATCAACGGCCCAGCGCTTCCCGAGCCGCTTACCACCCCCAACGGGGAGGTGACCCACTGGATGGGAAACAAGCCGGGGGTCGGGCTGACCACCTCCGAGGCGGAAATGATCATCCAGGCGGTTACCGACCGGATCGAGCGGGCCCGCTAGCCCGGTCCCTGTCATGGAGGAACCCGCTGCCGGCCCGCTCTCCTTTACCCGCCGTTACCTTCCCATCTCCCGCAGGTTCCTCGCCGCGTACACCATGTTGGCCAGCGCCTCCTTGGTCTCCGTCCACCCCCTGGTCTTCAGTCCGCAGTCCGGGTTGACCCACAGTCGCTCCCGCGGGACGAACTCGAGGGCCCGCTCCAGGAGGTCGTACATCTCCTGGCAGGCGGGTATGCGCGGCGAATGGATGTCGTAGACCCCCGGCCCGATGTCGTTGGGATAGCTGAAACCCTTGAAGGCCTCCAATAGCTCCATCTGCGAGCGGGAGGTCTCGATGGTGATCACGTCGGCGTCCAGGGCGGCGATCTCGGCGATGATGTCGTTGAACTCCGAGTAGCACATGTGGGTGTGGACCTGGGTCTCGTCGCGCACGCAGGAGGTCGCCAGCCGAAAGGCGTCCACCGCCCAATCGAGGTACTCCCGGCGGTCCCTTTGGCGAAGCGGCAGTCCCTCCCGGAAGGCCGGCTCGTCGATCTGGATCACCTCGATGCCGGCCCGCTCCAGGTCCGCCACCTCGTCCCTGATGGCCAGCGCGATCTGCAGTGCGGTCTCCCGGCGGGGCTGGTCGTCGCGCACGAAGGACCACTGCAGGATGGTGACCGGCCCGGTGAGCATCCCCTTGACCGGCTTGTCGGTGAGCGAATTGGCGAAGGAGCTCCAGCCGACGGTCATGGGTGCCTTGCGCCGCACGTCGCCGAAGATGACGGGGGGGCGGACGCAGCGGCTGCCGAAGCTCTGCACCCAGCCGTTTTGGGTGAAGCAGCATCCTTCCAACTGCTCGCCGAAGTACTGCACCATGTCGTTTCGCTCGAACTCCCCGTGCACCAGGACGTCCAGTCCGATCTCCTCCTGCAGGCGGATCGCCTTCTCGATCTCCCGTTTCATCGCCTGCTGGTACTGCTCCTCGCTGAGCTTCCCCTGGGTAAGCTGTGAGCGTACCCTCCTTACCTCCGCGGTCTGTGGGAAGGAGCCGATGGTGGTGGTCGGGAAGATCGGGAGCTTGAGCGCCTGCTGCTGCTTTTCCCGCCGCTCGTGGAAGGGGGCCTTCCGCTTGAGGTCGGCAGCTGAAACCCCCTTGAGCCGCTCTTTCACCTGCGGGTCGTGGATGAGCGGGGAGCGCCGCCGCTCATCGAGCTCCCGGCGGTTTTCCTCCAGGCGCGCCGTTTTCTCAGCGCTCCCCGAGTTGGTGAGCGAGGCGATCTCCGCCACCTCGGCCACTTTCTGCCGGGCGAAGGCGAACCAGTCCCTGAGCTCCGGGGGGAGGGCGCTGTTGGACGCCTCCAACGCGCAGTCATAGGGAGCATGCAGAAGCGAGCAGGAAGGGGCCACCCAGACCCGCTCGGTGCCGAGGGCCCGTACCGCCCGCTCGGCGGCCGCCACGGCGCGACCGAGATCGCTCTTCCAGATGTTGCGGCCGTCCACCAGGCCAAGCGAGAGGGTGAGAGAGGAGGGGATCTCAGCGAGGAGCCGGTCCAACTGGTCGGGGGCGCGCACCAGGTCGAGGTGCAGAGCGTGCACCGGCAGGTTGATGGCGA
This sequence comes from Geomonas sp., assembly GCF_035254065.1. GTDB lineage: Bacteria > Desulfobacterota > Desulfuromonadia > Geobacterales > Geobacteraceae > Geomonas. Next base: position 2,248 of record NZ_DATFBA010000293.1, on the reverse strand, counting down.
GGGAGGCGTTTTCCCTGAGGCCGTCGAAGTAGGTGGCCAGCACGATCTTCAGCTCCGGGAGCGCTTCGGCGATCCGGGAGTAGGCGCTTCGGTAGGCCTCGCGCGCCTGGTCGTCGATGTCCAGCGCCAGAAACGGTTCGTCCAGCTGGATGAAGCGCGCGCCGGCCGTCATGAGTTCGTTGAGCAGCGCGATGTAGACCGGTAGCAGCCTGGGCAAAAGTTCCAGCCGATGGAAGCCCGGCTCCTTCTCCTTGCCGAGCAGGAGGTAGCTGACCGGGCCGGTCAGTACCGGCTTGGCCTCGATCCCCAGTCCCTTCGCCTCGATCAGTTCCCCCACCGCCTTGGTGCCGGTGAGGGAGAACTGCTGGGCGCGGGCAAACTCCGGCACGAGGTAGTGGTAGTTAGTGTCGAACCACTTGGTCATCTCCATGGCGATGATATCGACCCCGTCCTGCTGGTACCCCCTCGCCATGGCGAAGTAGAGGTCCAACTCGGGCCCCTCGGCGAGTTGCTGATAGCGCGGCGGTACCGCCCCCACCGCCAGGGTGAGGTCGAGGACCTGGTCGTAGTAGGAGAAGTCGTTGCAGGGGATGAGATCGAGGCCTGCTTCCTTCTGGACCAGCCAGTGTGCCCGCCTGAGCTTCTCGCCGGTCTGCATCACCTCTTCCAGATCGCCTTCTCCGCTCCAGTACCGCTCGCAGGCTGTTTTCAGTTCCCTATGAGCGCCGATCCGGGGATATCCCAAGTTGTGGGTCAGCATTGCCACCTCCACCCGTTTGGTTTTTTACCGCTCGCATGATTGTACCGAAACAGCTGGTCATTACAAACTGATAGCGACCCTCTGCGCATAACCCCCTCTTGATGGTGAATTACCCTCGCCCCTTCACGGGGAGAGGGTGCCCGAAGGGCGGGTGAGGGGTGGGACGAGGGGGAGTACAAAAGAGAGGGTCCGCAACGAAAACGGGCCACGGCGCAGACCGTGACCCGTTGCAGCCCCCGCTTAAGGGGCGCTCGCTTGGGTGTCTTGGGCGGGATTACTCCTTGCTTATCGAGACCTCGATGCGACGGGGTCTGACCGCCTCGGCCTTCGGCAGGCGCAGGGTCAGCACGCCGTTGTTGAATTCCGCCTTGACCGCCCCCTGGTCGACCCCCTCCGGGATCTGGAACTGGCGGTAGTACGGAGCCCACTCAAACTCGCTGTAGACCGGCCTGCCGGGCATTTCCCGGCCGACCGGCGCGTTGATGGTCAACACCCCCTTGTCCAGGTGGATGTCCAGGCTCTGCTTGCTTGCTCCCGGCAGGTCAGCCGTCAGCACCAGCCCCCCCTCGTCTTCCATGATATTGACGGCGGGCTTCAGGAAACGCTCCGGTGCCCTGGTTTCCTCCCTGTGCTGAGGGGTCCTTTCCTGCTCGTGCGTGGTTACGTTCGCTGCCATGATGGTTCCTCCTGTCCTTCGCATGGTTACCTTTTAGCTGGAATTTGGTTGTATCAGCCCTGACGGATCTCGATCTTGCGCGGCTTGGCATGCTCGGACTTGGCCATGGTTATCCGCATCACGCCGTCCTTGTACTCGGCCGAGGTCCTGTCCGCATTGATGTCGGCGGGGAGGTCCACCGTACGGGAGAACTTGCCGAAGCCGAGCTCGCTTCTGTGTAGCAGCCCCTTTTCGGCCGGAGCCTTACGCTCGCCGGAGAGGGTGAGGGAGCCGCGCAAAAGGGAAAGCTGCAGTTCCTTGGGATCAACCCCCGGGAGCATGGCCTCTATGTAGAGATGCTCTTCGTCCTCGCTGAGGTTGATTAGCGGGAAACGCCGGCCCGAAGTGGGGGAAAGGAAGGTGGCACCCAGCGGACGGGCGACTCCTGCGCCACGGAATGCTTCGTCGATCTCTCTTCTCAAGTTGTCCAACTCGTTGAAAATGCTCCAGCTCGCCATGTTGGTTACCTCCTTTCGTTGTGCTGCATCTGGCAGAAAGATAATAACGGTTTTGGCGATGTCAAGGGGGGCTTGCAGCGAGGATCAGGGAGATTTGAGCTATCTTCACTTTTGAGGACACACCATATATCCTAACGGACCAGGAGGGTGTGTCATGAGAGCGAATCGAAGATACGATTCGGAGTTTAAGCTCCAAGCAGTGAAAGAGGTTGTCGAGAACAACCGCAGCATCCGCGAGGTAGAAAGCAGCCTCGGCATTACCCATGGAGTGCTGAAAGGTTGGGTGCAGAAGCACCGTGACCAGCAAAATCCGAC
>NZ_DATFBA010000292.1:0-5551 GCF_035254065.1 Geomonas sp. | reverse complement strand
GACAGGGTGAGGATGGGGTTTGATTACGACAGAGGAGCCTGGATCGCCACGAGTCCGGCTCTTCCCGGCAGCTCGCCCATCGCCATTCCCGCCTCCGGGGCATCCTTGCGGTACTCGGCGGCGGCCTCGCCCAAGGTGATGAAGCGCACCCCCTTTTTCTTAAGGCGTTCGATCAGATCGGCGAAGGAATCCGACATCACGCCCCCTTCCATTTCCGCATGGATGGTATGGACGTTCAGCCCTTCTTTGAGCTGGGAGAGGTAGAAGTCGTTGATGTTTTGGGCGGTGACCCCGTCGGAGCCGAGGATCTCGTCCATGGTCGGCCAGGTGCTGGGGATCTGGAGGGTGGCGTAGCGCTTGCCATCGAAGACGGGGTAGAAAGGGGCGTATCCCCTGGAGTCGCTGCAGTAATCGAGCTGCATGGCGTCCTGCAGCTTGAGAGAAGCGGCCGAAACGGTCCAACCGGGAGCGGCGGTGGTGGCCGGCCTGGTCCCCATGATCTCCTGGAAAAGCTGGGCGCCCTGATCGAGCTGTGAGGCGACCTTGGCGTCCGAGAGGCGCGGCAGGTAGTCATGCCAGTAGACATGGTCCCAGCAGTGCACGCCGGTCTCGTGGCCGGCCGTCCTGGTCCTTTTCAGAATCTCCGGGAAGGACGCTGCTATCTGGGGAGCCGGCAGCAGCGTGCCGTAGAGCATGGTCTTGATGCCATAGGCGCTGGGGGCGCCGGTCCGAAGCATCTTCTGGAGAAACCCTTTCCTCGTGAAGATACGGCGGATGGCTTTACCGGAGTTGTCGGGGCCCATCGAGAAGTAGAAGGTGGCGTGGATGCCGGCTTTCTCCATGATCTCAATAAGGCGCGGAACCCCGTCGCGGGTCCCGGCGTAGGTATCGACGTCGACTTTCAGTGCTACCGTGTACATGAATCGTTATCTCGTTGAGGTGATCGTATAGCGAAAAGGGGGCCGATTGGCCCCCTTCACATTTAGCGTGTTTGACTTTTTACAGCAGGTGCTCGATCTTCTCGCGCTGCTCGATCAGGTAGAAGTCGAGCGTCTTTTTCAGCGCGTCGTCGATGCTGGTGGTTGGCTCCCAGCCCAGCTTCTTCTTGGCGTTCTTGACGGAGGGGACGCGGGTCAGCATGTCCTGGTATCCCTTGCCATAGAAGCTGTCCGAGGTGGTTTCGGCGATCACGCAGTTGGCCGCCTTCTCCTCGTAGCCCGGGTATTCCTTCACCATGTCGCGCAGCTTGTGGGCAAGCTCCTTCACGGAGAGGTCGTTGGTCGGGTTGCCGATGTTGAAGATGCCGCTGTCGGCGCAGCCGTCCTTGTTCTCGATGATCTTCATCAGGCAGTCGATGCCGTCCTCGATGAAGGTGAAGGAGCGGCGCTGGTTGCCGCCGTCCACCAGGGAGATCTGCTCGCCGGCCAGGATGTTGTAGAGGAACTGGGTCAACACGCGCGAGCTACCCTCTTTGGCGGTGGAGATGGAGTCGAGCTTGGGGCCGATCCAGTTGAAGGGGCGGAACAGGGTGTAGCGCAGTCCCTCGTGCTCGCCGTAGGCGTAGATGACGCGGTCCAGCATCTGCTTGGCGCAGGAGTAGATCCAGCGCTCCTTGTTGATCGGGCCCAGCATGAGCGGCGAGTTCTCCTCGTCGAATTCCGCGTCGGGGCTCATGCCGTAGACCTCGGAGGTGGAGGGGAAGATCACCCGCTTCTTGTAGCGTGCGCACTGGCGGATGATTTTCAGGTTCTCCTCGAAGTCCAGTTCGAAGACGCGCAGCGGGTCCTTCACGTAGGTCACCGGGGTGGCGATGGCCACCAGCGGCAGCACCACGTCGCATTTCTTGATGTTGTACTCGATCCACTCCTTGTTGATGGTGATGTCACCCTCAAGGAAGTTGAAACGGGGGTGGCCGATGGAATGCTCGAGCTTGTCACAGCTCATGTCGAGGCCGAATACTTCCCAATCGGTGGTGTCCAGGATCCTTCTGGTGAGGGCGTTGCCGATGAAGCCGTTGACGCCGAGGATAAGAACTTTCATGTCGTCTCCAATCGTGGATTTCAATTTTTACCCCATCCTCACCCTGTCCCTCCCCTTAAAGGGGAGGGGCCGAGGTTGGGGCTGTCCTGACTGTTTAAAAAAGTGATGGTTGCCAAACTCCCTCCCCTTCAAGGGGAGGGCAGGGGTGAGGATGGGGTTAGCCGAAAAAAGGTCCCTTCCTTCACTCCCGCCGATTGCGCGTACTCCGCCGCGTCCTGCTCGGCGCTCTCCTCTTCCTGCAATGACTGGATCTCCAGCACTCCCTGCCCGGTGGCGACCCTGAACGGGCTGACGCTCACCACCTTTCCCGGCTCTCCCTGTCCCTCGACCGGGACCGCCTTCCAGAGCACCACCTTCTTCCCGTTCAAGGTGCTGAAAGCGCCGGGGTAGGGATGGGTGACGCCGCGGATCAGGTTGTAGATCTCTACCGCGCTCTTCTGCCAGTCGATCAGGCCGTCCGCAGGCTTCCTGCCGCCGAAATAGCTGCCGCGGGTGAGGTCCATGGGGATGCGGGGCGCCTGTCCGGAGATAAGCAACGGGAAGCTGCGGCTGATCACCTTCACCGCGGCCTCGGTGACCTTGTTGAAGACGTCGAAGGCGGTGTCGGTGAAGTCGATGCCCACCTTCTCCTGGTCGACGATGTCCCCTGCGTCCGGCTTCTGCACCATGTAGTGGAGGGTCGCGCCGGTCTCGGTCTCGCCGTTGATCACCGCCCAGTTGACGGGGACCCGGCCGCGGTACTTGGGGAGATAGGAGCCGTGCAGGTTCAGCGCCCCCAGCGCCGGTATCTCCAGCACTTCGTTCCTGATCATGTTGCGGTAGTAGAAGGAGAGCAGCAGGTCGGGGGCGATTTCCTTCAGGAGCGTGATGTTCTCGTTGAGGTTCACGTCCGAGGTCATCACCGGTATGCCGTGCTGCTGGGCGAGCTCGCGCACCGATTGGAACCAGATCTCCTCGCTGGGGGAGTCGTCGTGCGTGAAGACCAGGGCCACGTCCGCCTGCTGGCGGATCAGCTCCTGGAGGCAGCGGTAGCCGACATTGTGATAGGCGCAGACAACGATGCTCTGTTTCCGGCTCACCCCTTCACCTCCGCTTCCTTCTGGTAGCCGTGCACACGCCTCACCACGTAGCGCGGGCGCTTGCGGACTTCCTGGTAGATCCGCCCCACGTACTCGCCCACCAGGCCGATGCCGAAGATGACGATGCCGATGAAGAAGAAGAGGATGGCGAACAGGGTGAAGACCCCCTCCACCTCGGCGCCGATGATGAAACGCCTGACCAGCAGGAAGATGCCGAAGCCGGAGGCGACCAGGGAGGTGAGTATCCCCATCAGGGCGAACAGCTGAAGCGGCACCACCGAGAAGCCGGTCATCAGGTCGAAGTTGAGCCGGATCAGCTTATACAGCGAGTACTTGCTCTCCCCCTCGCTTCGTTCCGCGTGACCCACCTGGATCTCGGTCGGATTGGCGGCGAAGGTCTGGGCGAGGGCCGGGATGAAGGTGGTGGTTTCCTGGCAGTGGTTGATGTTGTCGATGACGTCGCGGTGGTAGGCGCGCAGCATACAGCCGTAGTCGCTCATCTTCATGCCGGTCATCTTGTTGGTGGTGATGTTGACCACCTTGGAGGCCCATTTGCGGAACAGGGTGTCCTGCCGCTTCTGCCGGATGGTGCCGACCACGTCATGGCCCTTTTCGATCTCGGCCGCGAGCCTCGGGATCTCCTCCGGGGGATTCTGCAGGTCTGCGTCCAGGGTGATGACGATCTCTCCCTGGCTCCGCTCGAAGGCGGCCAGGATCGCCATGTGCTGGCCGAAGTTGCCGTTGAACTCGATGACCCGCAGTTCCGGAATGGTTTTGGTCATCCCCTTCAGGATGGCGAGGGTCCGGTCGCGGGAGCCGTCGTCGGTGAAGATGATCTCGAACGGTTTGCCCGTCGCGCGCATAACCGGCAGCAGCCTGTCAACCAGCGGCGGGAGGTTCCCTTCCTCGTTATAGGCGGGGATGACGACAGAAATATACGGTTTGTCCATGCTTTCCTTCACTTTTCTCCTGCTAGTTCTCCTCCGGCCGACTCTGGACGGCTGGGCGAAGAGTCCAAGCAATCCCCCCTGTCCCCCCTTTATCAAGGGGGGACTTGAGAGCGGAACATGGTTGCTGATCAATACATAAGTTCCTCATCCGTCTACTCTCCCTCCCCTTCAAGGGGAGGGCCGGGGTGAGGATGGGGCTATTTCTCTATTTCCTGGTCCTGGCGATCACCGTCTTCACAGCCTGCACCACGTCCTTGGCGTCGTCAAAGGTCATGAGCGGGAAGAGCGGCAGGGAGAGGATGCGGTCGGAGGCGTAGTCGGCGTTGGGAAGTTCACCCGGCGCGATCTGCAGCGCTTCCTTGTAGTAGGGGTGGTGGTGAACCGCCTTGAAGTGGAGCCCGGTGCCGATGTTCTCGTTCTTCAGCTCGGCCATGAACTGGTCGCGGTCGATGGTCAGCTCTTCAATCCGGATCAGCGGCGTGTAGAGGTGCCAGGCGTGGCGGTGCGGGTAGGGGACCTCCTCCGGGACCACCACCTCCTCCACATCGTAGAAGGCCTCGTTGTAGAAGTTGGCCAGCAGGGTGCGCATCTCGATGAACTTGTCGAGCTTGTCCAGCTGGTGCAGCCCGAGCGCCGCCTGGATGTCCATCATGTTGTACTTGAAGCCCGGCATCATGATGTCGTAGTTGGGGGTGCCGGTCGACTGGTAGCGCTTCCACGCCTCGCGGCTCATGCCGTGGAACTTCATCAGGGAGATTTCTTCGGCGATCCGCTCGTCGCGGGTGGCCACCATGCCCCCTTCGCCGGTGGTGATGTTCTTGATGGGGTGGAAGGAGAAGACGGAAATGCTGTCCAGTGAGCCTATGCGGGCACCCTTGTACTCGGTGCCGATGGCGTGGGCGGCGTCCTCGATGACGGCGAGCCCGAACTCCTTGGCGAGCGCGAAGATCTCGTCCATGTCGCAGGGCTGGCCCGCGAAGTGGACCGGGACGATGGCGCGGGTGCGCGGGGTGATCTTCTTGCGGACCTCACGGACGTCGATGTTGAGGGTGCCGGGCTCGATGTCGGCCAGCACCGGCTTGCCGCCACCCTGGACGATCATGCTGACGGTCGCCCCGAAGGTCATCGGGGTGGTGATCACCTCGTCGCCCGGTTGGAGCTTCAAGGCCAGCATGGCGAGGTGCAGTCCGGCCGTGGCCGAGGAAAGCGGCACCGCATAGGGAGCGTTGACGTACTCCTTGAAAGCGTCCTCGAAACGCTTGGTCTTGGGACCGGTGGTGATCCAACCGCTTTTAAGGGAATCCACCACCTCGTTGATCTCTTCATCACCGATGGTGGGGATGGAAAACGGGAGAAATTTCTCTCTCATCGACTGCGCCTCCTACTCATTAGACACCGACAGATACGACCCGCCACTATTACATGAACGGCCCCTCCGGTCAAACATTTTCCCCCGATTTTGTGGCAGAAATCCGCACGGTC
>NZ_DATFBA010000291.1:0-8220 GCF_035254065.1 Geomonas sp. | reverse complement strand
AGCGCGGAATCCCCGACATCGGTAGCGATGCAGGGGGTGCCGCACGCCATGGCTTCCCCAACTGCGATAGGAAAGGCTTCACTCCAGGAGGAAGATACGTAGATATCGAAGGCGTTCATGAGCGCGGGAACGTCCCCCCTCTCTCCCAGAAGGAACACCCGATCCTGCAAAGCGTGCTGGCCGATCAGCGCCCTAAGTTCATCGTTGTCCCAGCTGACCCCGGCGCCGGAAAGCACGAAACAGGCGCGGACTCCCTCCCGGTTCAGCCGGGCGGCAGCGGCCAGGAAGTTGCCGTGGTCTTTGATGGGGTGATAGCGGGCGACATGGCCGACCACCAGGACGTCCTCCCCGATCGCCAGCTCCCGGCGGATCTTCAGGCGCAGGGACGGGTCGGGAGAGAAGGCGAGGCAGTCGAAACCGTTGGGGATGACGGTGCTCCTCGCCTTGCAGAAGCCGATCCCCTCGTGCTGCAGCGCACTGGTCGCCGAGCAGTAATGGACCGCGGCCGTCGAGCTGCTCAGCCGGGCACCCAGGCCGATCAGCAGCCTGGTGAGCCTCTTCTCCTTGCCGATATCGTCGAGCGAGTGATGCACGCTCCAGAGCACCGGCCGCTTGCCGACCGAAAGCCACTGTCCTACGGTCGCCGCGATGTTCCCGTGGTACATCCACCCCTGGATGAGGTCGGGGGCGACGGTTCTGATCATCCTGCGCAGGTCGAGCAGGGCCGCCAGGGGAAAGGCCTTGGCCCGGATGTTCAGGGTGAGGACCGGGACGTCGATGGCGGCCAATTTCCTCCCCACGGTACCTTCATCCATAAGGGAAACCACCACCGGATCGATCCCCCGCTCCTTGATGACGGTGAGCAGCTTCAACAACATCAGTTCGGCGCCGCCGGTGGCCAGACCGGTGACCACGTAGAGGACCGTTATGCGCTGTTTGCCGGACGACGGCATACCTCCCCCCTCACACCTGCCGCGCAAGCCAGGAACAAAGTTCCTGCATGCGCGCCCTCTTGTCGATAAAGGGAGTGGCTTCCGCTCGTACCTGCTCCCTGCCGGCCTCCCTCCACTTTAGCGCGCAGCGCAGGAGGGCAGCTGCATCGGCCTGGCCGCGCCGGTAGAAAGGAAAGCTCTCCGGCAGCGCCTCGTCTTTGTGCCCGGCGTACACCGGCAGCCCCCAGGCGAGGTATTCCCGCACCTTCAGCGTGCATGCCTCGCTCATCCCTTTGCGCTCCAGGGCGAAGCAGCTGAGGCCAAGGTCGCACCGCTCGCAGATCTCCCGGACGTAGGACTGGTCGCGCAGGCCGTGGAAAAGGAACCTGCTGTCGGAGTGGCAGGAAGCGATGTCGTCCTCCTTGGCCCGCCCGATGACATGGAGCTCGAAGGGTTCCGGCTGCATTTTGAGCGAGGCTATCACGAGGTCCAGGCCGTGCCATTCGTCGAAATAAGAAGCAACCATGACCAGCTTGGGAATCCCCTCGCGCCGGTCGGTGATCGGCGCAGAGCGCGACAGATCGATGCCATTGGGGTAGCAGCAGGAGGGCTTGGCCGCGGCGATCCTCGCCTGCTCGTAGCGGACGATCTCGCCGGTGACGCCGATCACCCCCTTGGTCCTCGCCAGCACGCGCGCCCCCAGTTCCTTCTCCAGAGAGGACTTGACAGTGCCGCGCACCCCGCCGGCGAGTTTGGCCTCCTGGATCTCGAAGGTGTGATGGACGGTGAAGACATTATCAAACCAGGCGCTGTTCAGGTACTGGATCAGATCCCCGCACGAGTATCTGAGCAAAACCGCGTCGTAGCGGTGACGGTTCTGCTTCAGCCAGGCGAAGGCACGGGAGCGGAGGGCGTAGTAGTCGTAAAGGGCTCCAAAGCGCCGGCCGTCGCTGACCGCCTCCACGAAGTCCCCCTCGCTCTGCCGCAAGGTGAAGAACTTGGTGTCCCAGGAAAATTCCGGCGACAACATCCTGGCCGCCGAGCGCTCCGAGGCAAGCTGGTTCAAGACGCCCTTAGCCAGGGCGGCGGAAAGTCCGAAATGCAGAATCTTGATCATGTTGAAGCCTTGACGTTGGTGAGCAGGGGGGGCTCTTCGACGAGAGCGCACCCCCCCTCCTCTCTTCTCGTATAGTAGAGGTACCCTGCGATGAGATTGAGGGTGGACAGAAAGGTCCAGTGGGTCATCTCTTTCAGATATGAGCTGTGGCAGACCGAGGCGAACAGGTAGCCGACCAGGCTGATCACCACCGCCTGGGCGTACAGGTCGGCTGCGGAACCGGCAACGCTGCCGGCTCCTTTTGCCGCCAGTGACGAGCGCAAAAGCGTTGCTATCCAGCAGGCGAAGAACGCGAAGACGATGACGCCGTACTCGCTCAAGATCTGGATGGTGAAGTTGTGCGGGTTGATGATCCCCGAGGTCTGCCGCAGCGGCAGCATGGAGGACGCGCTTACCTTCTCGTAACTGGCAGCGCCGTATCCCATGCCGTACGAGTGGAACAACATGGTCAGCCCGTTCAGCGAGAGGTTGGCGCGGGACCGGAAGGATTCGTCGCCGGTCACCTTTTGCTGGAGCGACAGTATCTTCTCCAGCTTGGTCTCGTTGCGGGCGCTCAGCCCCTGCAGGGCGACCAGTCCCAGGCAGGCCATGACCACGATCACCAAAAGGGCGCTTGCCTTCCTCTTCCCCGACAACAGCCAGGTGAGGATCTGCACCATGAAGCCGACCAGGGCGAGGCGGCACCCGGTCGCCAGGATGAAAAACGGCGCGGACAGCAGCAAAGCGTAGAGAACGGCCTTTTTGCAGTAGCCGGTGGCAGTCCCGATGGCAAGGAGCAGAAAAGGGACGGACAGCAGGATGAAGGCCCCGTAGTTGTTGGGATTGCTGTAGAAGCTGATCGCAACGAATTCGAGCAGCGCCCGGGCCGGATTCTCCTCTATCCAGTAGCCCGGCAGGTGGTTGTTGGTCAACAGCTCCCAGCTGGCCACCGCACCCGAAACGAGGTAGGCCGCCACCCATCCCGAGCAGAGCGCCTTCAGGTTCCCCGGCTCATACCCCCGCAGGCCGAGCGTGCCGAGCACCATCAGCAGGTACAACGCCATGTTGACCACGTCCGAGGAGCCGCTCTTCAGATCGGGGGTCCAGAGCAGCGACAGCAGTCCCCAGGCAACCCAGACGTAGAGCACGACAGGGAGCAGCCGGAGATTGCGGTTTCTGACCCACTGCAGACCGAAGACGGCAAGGCAGCCGCCCAGGAGCACCAGCAGCCGCCAGGCGCTCAGCCCCCCCGAGCTTTTGCTGGCGGCGAGCAGGGCATAATTGCCGACCGCCGCGCTCACCGGCAGGAGAAAAAAATAGGTTTTTTTGGCCATCCTCGCGGCCACCACGCGCTGCATACCGGAACCTCTCGGGCGAACCTGCCGTCAGCAGGCCGCCTGTATCTGCTGATAGACAAGAGCGAGTCTTTCCACCAGCCTCTCTCTGCCGAAATTTTCCACGGCATAGCTTCTGATGTGGCGGGGATCGAAGGGGGCTCCCTGACAGACGTTTTCCATGGCGCCGGCCAGGCTCTCGACACTGCCGGCCTCCACCAGCAGGCCGGTGCCGGGCACCACGATCTCCTCGGGGCCCCCGCAGCGGGTCGCTATCACCGGCAACCCGGTGGCCATAGCTTCTATCGCCACCACCCCGAAGGTCTCCACGTGGCTGGAAACCACCAGCACCGAGGCGCGCCACATAGCCTGCCGCACCTGCTCACGGGAGAGCGCGCCCAGGAAGCGGACCTGCGGCGAGATGCCGAGCGCAGCGGCAAGCTCCTCGAGAGAGCGCCGCTGCGGGCCGTCGCCGCCCACCTCCAGGGCCACATCCGTTCTGCCGGAGAAGCTCCGCGCGAACGCCTTCAGCAGGAGATCGGTCCCCTTGTTGGGGTTGAGGTTGGCGACCGAAAGAAAGACAAAGGGGGTCCGGGGCTTGCTCCCCTCAAACGGTGCGAAGAAGGAGGTGTCCACTGCGTTGGGCACCACCCGGATCTCACCCCCGCCACGGTAGCCGGCAAGCTCCCGGGCGAGACTGCCGCTGACGGTCAACACCGAGGCTGCCGACGCCAAGACCCGCTCGAGGTACGGGGTCTCCCAGGCCGAGACCAGCTTGCGGGAAAAAACCGAGGAGTGCTCGGTGACCAGGTAGGGTATCCGGTAGCGTCGTGCCGCCTCGCAGGCGGCAACCCCGCCCCAGAGGGTCCCCTGGGCATGGAGGAGGTCGGGACGCCCGAAGCGTCGGATGTAGCTCCCGACGATGCGCGCGGTCGCCAGCCGATACAGCTGCGTCCCGAGCCGTCTGGCCTTGGGGGGGTGCCAGCCGTGGAAGCGGACCACGTCGATCCCCTCCTCCCGCTGGAAGGTGGTCTGGAAGTGTCCCTTGATCAGCTGCTCGACGCTCAGGAACTTGGGACTGCGGATATCGGCATACACCACCCCGACCCGGTGCCCGGCGTCCCGGAGGGCATGGGCCTGCTCCTGGAAGAATATCCCCAGCAGCGGCGTCGCCGCAGTCGGGTACCAGGAGGGCACGAACAGGATATGGGGTTTAGACATGGGCGTACCGCCTCAGTAAGGAGCGCACAGAGGACGCCATCAAGAGCAGCATGGCGCCCACGGCGAGCAAAATGGCGAGCTGCTCCGGGAGAAAACGGACCAGGAGGGCGGTGAGCCCGGCCAGCGACAGGCCCGCGCAGAGGTACCGGCTGTTTCCCCTCAGCCACCCGGAAAACGGCACCCCCGACAGCCGTAAGATGTAGACGATGTAGACCGTGCAGATGACCACGCCGCTGGCGGAAAAAGCCATGATGCCGACCTCGGCCGACCCGGCGAGCTTGCCCGCCCACAGCCCCAGCAGCCTCAAGCTGGTCTCGTACAGGCAAATCAGGAAGCCCTGCTTCTGCTTTCCCTTGATCAGCACGATGGTGCTGAGCGGCGACGAGATGAAAGAGACCATCATCCAAGGGGAGAGGTAGCGGGCGTAGACCCCCGAAGTACGCCAGGATGCGCCGAAAACGGCGCCGAAGAGGTCCGGTCCCACCAGCATGACCACGGCGAACAGCGGAAACGAGATCTTCAGCAGGGTGGCGGCAAGATCCTGCACCAGCCCTCCCATCCCCTCCTCGCTGTCGTTCTTTTCCACCGCGCTTCGATAGAAGACCTGGCCCACGGCCTGGCCGACCAGGGCAGCGGGCAGCCCGATCAGCCGCATGGTCAGGGCGAAATGGCCGGTCACTGCCGCGGAGAAGAACAGCGACATGAGGACCGGCGGTGCCTGCAGCCCGATGACGTTGATCAGGGAGGCCCACAGGTTGTACAGGGGGAAGTTCTTGTACACCTTGAGCGTGTCCAGGACGGCACGCCAGGAGACGGAACGGAAAGGAACCTTCCCCCTTCTCACCAGGGAGGTGACCCCCAGAAACTGCCCCACCATGTAGCCGATCAGCAGGCCTACCTCCTTGAACAGCAAGGAGCCGGATGCGATCTGGATGCACCCCTGTCCCACCGATTGAAGGACCTTGGTGCTGGAAAGAACGGCGAACTGCTTCTGCCTGTTGTTCCACAGGTAGAAGATCTGATACAGGCCGATGAAGAGCACGCCGATGGGTACCAGCCAGAGGTAGTGGGCGAGGGTCGGCGATTTCAGCAAAGAGGTCGCGTACGTGGAGAGCGGCGACAGCAGCAGGGCCGTGAGTGACAGGGAAAAGAGCGCGAAGAACCCGATCGAGGCCACCACCAGATGAACGGCCTCCTCTTCGGTTTTAGCCATGGGGATGGCCATTTCATACCGCAGCGCCCCCACCACCACCAGCACCGCGATAAGGGAGGAAAAGACGGCGAGGGTGCCGAAATCCTGAGGCGAGTACAGTCGGGTAAGAACCGGTGCAGCCAGGGCCGACACCACCTGCGCGATGAGCGTTCCGCCGACCAGCAGGGAAACGTTGCGGAAAAAAGAGTGCTTTTGGGGGACCATGAACTATCTATGCCTAACCGTTAGCGGCGCGCTGCGCCGGCGAAACGCAGAGCCCAGCAGATGCCGAGAGTGTCTGCCGCTGACGCGGCGTCACCGGTACGCAGATGACACCGCATCGATGAACGCCTGATCGCTCTTTGGCAACTGGTAGGTCACCACGCCGTTGGCCAGCCCCTGGTCGATCGATTGACGGGCGATCCTGATGCACTCCTTGACGTAGTCGGGGGTGGGAGCGTCCGGAGATTGGGAGTGCTTGGTGGCATAGATCATCACGATGAGCGGCAGCTGCTTGTGCTTTTTGACCCGCTTCAGGGTCTTGTCGAGCGTGATGCGGTACATCTTTATCTGCGCCGACAACAGCGTGGTGTCGGAGTTGTTCTCCTGCGGGTAGAAGTAGGGGAAGACCACACCGTCGATGGCGCCCTGCTCGACCTGCTTCAGGATCTTCGTCTCGTAGCCGTAGTAACAGGTCGCCAGCAGCGCCAGCTTGGGCGCGATCTTGTGCGCCTCGGTCATCATCTTCTTGCAGTAGGCCGGGGTAAAGAGGCTGGTGTTGCCGTTGAAGTCATCGATCACGATCCCCTTGATGGCCGGATAGCTCTTGGCGAGCTTGGCGCACTCCACCGCCCACTGCACGTAATCGCCGCCAAAGGGAACCGGCACCCCCTCCGAAGGCGGGGTCAGGGTCAGCCACAGGTTCAGGCCGGCATTCTGGAACTGGGGGGCCATGAGCTGGAAGTCTTCCCAGGCATAGCGATAGGCCGGACGGTTGTCCCAGACCAGATGAAAGTAGTCGCTGGCGTTGATGGTCTTCAGCACGGAGATCAGCTTGGCGATGTCGGTCCGCCCGTCCGCGGTTCGGGCACCGATGTTGGTGTAGTCCCCGCGCAGGCCCGAGACGGCGGGCACCTCGGGTCCGGTGAAACCGCTAGCGGTGGCCGCGCAGGTGGAACCACCCTGGATTCCGGCCACCAGGCAAAGGGCGAGGAACAGCCCGGAGAACAACCTGCGGGTCGCTGTCGAGTTGAAACTCATCATGGCCTCCGTGGAAAACCTCATGGCTCAGCCGCCTCTGCCATGTTGACCGTTTTGGCAACCGTTCTCACCTCGTCGGGTGTCAGATACGGGTGAAAGGGGAGCGACAACACCGTCTCCGACGCCTTTTCGGCATGGGGGAAATCCCCTTTTTGGTGGCCCAGGTAAGAGAGGGCGTCCAGAAGATGCATCGGCTTCTCGTAGTAGACCATGGACGGTACGCCGGCCCCCTGCAGAGCTGCCTGCAGCGCGGCGCGCCGGTTGCTCCGTACGGTGTACTGTGCCCAGGCTGAACGGCTGTGAGGGGGGACGCGGGGGACAGCGACGCCGCCATCCGTGCCGAGCTCGCTCGCGTAGAGCGCGGCGACCTCTTGGCGCCGAGCGTACTCCTGCGGGTAGATGTTCAGCTTCTCGATCAGGACCGCCGCCTGCAGCGTGTCGAGGCGGGCGTTGAGGCCGATGCTGACGTTATTGTACTTGTCGACGCCCTTGCCGTGCATGATCAGAGAGCGCACCTTCCGGGCCAGCGCGTCATCGTCGGTGAAGACCGCGCCGCCATCCCCGTAGCAGCCCAGGGGCTTGGCCGGAAAGAAACTGGTCGCGCCGACATGCGCCAGCCCGGGTGCCCGCCGCCCCCGGTACTCCGCCCCGAAAGACTGGGCCGCGTCCTCGATCACGAACAAGCCGTGTTTCTCGGCCAGCGGCATGATCGACTGGTACTCGGCCGGCAGACCGAAGAGATCGACGGCGATGATCCCTTTCGCCCGCAGGCCGCCGCTCAGCGTGCCGATGGCCTGCTCCAGCTTCCCCGGGTCGATATTGAAGGTTTCCGGGTCGATATCGACCAGCACCGGGGTCGCCCCGGTCAGGGCGATCATCTCGCAGGTGGCAAAGAAGGTAAACGCCGTGGTGAAAACGGCGTCGCCCGGGCCGACGCCGTAGGCCAAAAGCGGCAACAGCAGGGCGTCGGTGCCACTGGAGCAGCCGATGGCGTGACGGACCCCGACGAAATCGGCCAGCCTATGCTCCAGCTCGGCCACCTCGGGTCCCATGATGTACTGGCCGTGGTCGAGCACCCGCTTGATGGCGGCGTCGATCTGCGGACGAATCGTTTCCTGCTGGGCGTGTAGATCGATGAATTGCATGGCTCTCACTTCGCTTTCAGCTGGTCGTAAAACACCTTGC
>NZ_DATFBA010000290.1:0-4043 GCF_035254065.1 Geomonas sp. | reverse complement strand
GGTCGAGGGCTCGAAACCACAGCCATGCCGCCGCAATTCACAAACCGCATTTCTTGGATACAATCAAGGCTAGGCCACGATTAGGGACTACAGCGCGTGGTTGCGGGGGCGACCCTCGAAATCCAGGGGACGGGGTGGTAGATTTTCAGGCAAATGGGCGGAACAGAGGTTCAACGTGGCACGGTAGGTAAGGAATGTCGCGGCGGAGTGGACGGCCACTCGAAAAAAAGGGAGCAAATGCCATGAATGAGGACGTGAAGGGACCGGAAATGGGGAGAGCGGACCTACAGGAGGTCGTCGCCAGGACGAACCGGGATTGGTGGCCGAACCAGCTGAACCTTAAGATCCTGCAGCAGAACTCTCCTGCGTCCAATCCCATGGGGGCAGCCTTCAATTACGCGGAGGCCTTCAAGACCCTCGACCTTGACGCGGTGAAGAAGGACATCTTCCAGCTCATGACCACCTCGCAGGAGTGGTGGCCGGCGGACTACGGGCACTACGGCCCCTTGTTCATCCGGATGGCGTGGCACAGCGCAGGCACCTACCGCATCGGCGACGGCCGCGGCGGCGCAGGGGCCGGCTACCAGCGCTTTGCCCCGCTGAACAGTTGGCCGGACAACGCGAACCTCGACAAGGCGCGGCGTCTGCTCTGGCCGATCAAGCGGAAGTATGGAAAAAAGATCTCCTGGGCCGACCTCATGATCCTCGCCGGCAACTGCGCGCTGGAGTCGATGGGGTTCAAGACCTTCGGCTTTGGCGGCGGGCGTGAGGACGTCTGGGAAGCGGACGAGACCTACTGGGGGGGCGAGGACACCTGGCTGGGGGACAAACGCTACACGGGCGAGCGGGTGCTCGAGAACCCCCTCGCTGCCGTGCAGATGGGGCTCATCTACGTTAACCCGGAGGGCCCCAACGGCAACCCGGATCCGCTCGCTGCGGCCAAGGACATTCGCGAGACCTTCGCACGCATGGCGATGAATGACGAGGAGACGGTCGCCCTCATCGTGGGGGGGCATACCTTCGGCAAATGCCACGGAGCGGCTCCCGCCTCGCAGGTGGGGCCCGAGCCGGAGGGGGCCTCCATCGAGGAGCAGGGGCTTGGCTGGAAATGCAGCTTCGGCAAGGGAATGGGCGCTCATACCGTCACCAGCGGTCTGGAAGGCGCCTGGACCACCAACCCGGTTACATGGGACAACGGCTACCTCGACGTCCTGTTCGGCTATGACTGGGAACTGACCAGGAGTCCCGCCGGTGCGCAGCAGTGGAAGCCTACAGATCCCTCGGCGGCGGGTACCGTGCCGGACGCCCACGACCCGGTCAAGCGCCACGCCCCCATGATGCTCACCACGGATCTTGCCCTGAAGATGGACCCCGTCTATGCACCCATTGCCAAGCGCTACCGCGAAAACCCCGCCGAACTCGCCGACGCCTTTGCCCGGGCCTGGTTCAAGCTGACCCACCGCGACATGGGCCCCCGCTCGCGCTATCTCGGCCCCCTGGTTCCCGCCGAGGAACTCCTCTGGCAGGACCCTCTGCCCGCGCGGAGCCACCCGTTGATCGACGAGCAGGACATCGCCCGCCTGAAGGGGATGGTCCTCGCTTCGGGGCTGTCGGTCTCCCAACTGGTCTCCACTGCCTGGGCATCGGCTTCCACCTTCCGCGGCTCCGACAAGCGTGGCGGTGCCAACGGGGCTCGTATCCGACTGGCCCCCCAAAAGAGGTGGGAGGTGAACCAGCCGGACCAATTGAAGGCCGTGTTAGAGACCCTGGAGGGTATCCGGACGCAGTTCAATGGCGCGGGCGCAAAGACGGTTTCGCTGGCCGATCTCATCGTGCTGGGGGGCTGCGCAGGTATCGAGCAGGCAGCAAAAAATGCCGGCCACGCGATAACCGTCCCCTTCACCCCGGGACGCACCGATGCGTCGCAGGAGCAGACCGACGTGGCAGCGTTCGGCGTCCTGGAACCGGCAGCGGATGGGTTCCGGAACTATCTCAAGAAGAACTTCGCGGTAACCGCCGAGAGGCTGCTGGTCGACCGGGCGCAACTGTTGACCCTTACCGCCCCTGAGATGACCGTACTGGTCGGCGGTCTGCGCGTCTTGAACGCCAACTTCAGGCAGACACCACACGGGGTATTCACCAGGCGCCCCGAGGCTCTCACCAACGACTTCTTCGTGAATCTGCTGGACATGGCTACCGTGTGGAAGGCTGCCCCGGCAGACGAGGGGATCTTCGAGGGGCGCGACCGCGCAACGGGCGAAGTGAAATGGACCGGCACCCGGGTCGATCTGATCTTCGGTTCCAACTCCCAACTGCGCGCCATCGCCGAGGTCTATGGTTGCGAGGATGCTGAGGAGAAGTTCCTGCATGACTTCGTGGCGGCCTGGAACAAGGTCATGAATCTCGACCGCTTCGATCTTGCCTGATCTGTGGCCGGAGCCTTGGCAACCTTCACTGGTGAACAAGGCCGGGTCACCAGAATGAACAAGGCCAGCCCTTTATGAGCTGGCCTTTCTTTTACCACTCCCCACTGGTCGCGGTATTTGAAGACCCAAATTCCTTGGAAATCTCTCTTGACCGGTGTAAAGTGCAGGACTTCCTTGCGTACGTGGTGACGCCTGGGAAAAGTGGACCTATGAAATGCAATAGAGGGGAGGTTTCTGGTGGCTGACAAACAAGATTTCTTCAAGCAGGGAAGGGGAGGGGGGAACCGCGGGGTTCGGCTATCTTTTCTCCTTTTGTATGTCCTGCTGGCCCTCTGCGTGCTGGTGGCGACCCCGGCCCGCAGCTTTGCCACCGAACAATTCGCCAAGGCGACCGGGAAAACCTGCTCGTTCTGCCATCTCGATCCGGCAGGGGGAGGAGAATTGACGGCAGCGGGGAAGAGTTACGCCGCCTCCCTCCATGCCTCACCGGAGCAGGCGGGGCCTTCCCTGCCAGCCAAGCTGGGGAGGCTTGCCGCAGGCTACCTTCATTTCCTGACCGCCATCCTCTGGTTCGGCACCATCCTCTACGTCCATCTCGTCCTGAAACCGGCCTACGCCTCCCAAGGCCTGCCGCGCGGAGAGGTGAAGGTCGGCCTGCTGTCGATGGCCGTGATGGGGGTGACCGGGGCCATCCTCACCTGCTTTAGGATCACCTCTCTGGATATGCTCCTCCATACCCGTTTCGGCATTCTGCTGATGATCAAGGTAGGTTTTTACCTGGTCATGGTCCTCTCGGGGCTGGTGGCGGTCCTGGTGATAGGCCCTCGCCTGAAGAGAAAGATGGGGGCTGCTCCGGTGGTAGCCACCGGTGACCTCACCAGTGACGAACTTGCCCGTTGTGACGGCAAAGAGGGGAGACCCGCCCTCTTTGCCTTCAATAACCGGATCTACGACGTGACCGCCAGCCGGCTCTGGAAACAGGGGATGCACATGGGGCGGCATGCTGCCGGGGCAGATCTTACCGAAGCGCTGAAGCTGGCTCCGCATGGGGAGGAAAAGATCCTCGCCATGAGGCAGGTCGGTGAGCTGCTTTCGTCCGGCCGGCAGGAAAAGCCGCTGCACGAACGGGTCTTTTTCTTCATGGCCTACATGAATCTCGGCATCGTCTTTGTCATCGTGCTGATCCTAGCTCTCTGGCGCTGGGGGTAGTGGCGCTGCCGGTGGCGTGACGGCATCCGCGCGGCTGACCGCCTTAGGGGGAGCCTGGCATCACATGGGCGGAATAGACCCAGACGAGGTTCAGCTTCTCGTGCGGCCATTTCTTGGGGAGTGGACCGACGTACCCGGTCTTGTAGACGGAGCGGATGAAGAAGTCATCGACATCCTTGTTGCCGCTTGGTTCCATGATCCGGACCCCTTCCAGGGAGCCGTCCCGCCGTATGGTAACCTGCAACACCCCCACTCCGTTGTGACGGGGAGGGGCCCGGCGCCCTTCCATGTCCACGCTGTCCTGGGCCTTCAGCAACAGGCGGTGCGCGTAGACACCGATCAGTGGGTCCTCGGTGTCGATCATGCGAGTGTCCCCCTGCTCGAGGTCACGATACTTCTTGCGATAGT
>NZ_DATFBA010000289.1:0-4175 GCF_035254065.1 Geomonas sp. | reverse complement strand
GCCGCCACCGTCATGCTGCTCAACAAGGTCGATCTGCTTCCCTATCTTGATTTCGACGTTGAGAAGTGCAAGGAGATGGCCCGCAGGGTATCCCCCGGCATCACCATTTTCGAGGTCTCCAGCCGTACCGGCCAAGGGATGTCTGAGTGGTACGCTTGGCTCAAAGGTGGGGTAGCCGGGGCGAAGGGGTAGTATTGGCGGCGGAGGTGAGCCTGGCATCGACTGAGAGGGAGCGGGCGGCCATCGAGGTCACCGGCATCGTGCAAGGGGTGGGATTCCGCCCCTTCGTCTACCGGCTCGCCCAGCGTCTCCGCCTGGCTGGCTGGGTCAGGAACACCGGCCGCGGCGTCGACATCGAGGTGGAAGGCGATTCCGAGGCAGTACGTTCCTTTCCCATCGCGCTGAAGGAGGAGGCGCCGCCGCTGGCGGTCATTTCCTCGCTTTCCGTAGCCACCCTTGCTCCCAAAGGTGAGAACGGTTTCGCCATCTTCGAGAGCGCCGGCACGGCAGCTGGCGGGGAGGTGCCGCCCGACTGCGAGGTCTGCGACGATTGCCTTGCCGAACTCTTCGACCCCTCCAACCGGCGTTATCTCTATCCTTTCATCAACTGCACCAACTGCGGTCCCCGCTACTCGATCATCACCGGCATTCCCTACGACCGTCCCGTCACCACCATGGCTCCTTTCGCCATGTGCCCAGAGTGCCTCGGTGAATACCATGATCCCGGCCACCGCCGTTTTCACGCCCAGCCCAACGCCTGCCCGGTCTGCGGCCCACGGCTGCGCCTGTGCGACGGGTCGGGACAGGAGCTCGAGGGCGATCCGCTTTACCTGACCCAGCAGGCGCTGCGATCGGGTGAGGTCGTCGCCATCAAAGGGGTAGGGGGATTCCATTTGGCAGTGGACGCCTGCAACGAGGCGGCCGTCCGGCGACTGCGGGAGCGCAAGCATCGTGACGAGAAGCCGTTCGCCCTGCTGGTCCCCGATCTGGACGCCGTGCGGCGCATCGCGCATTGCGGTGAGACGGAGGCACGGCTGCTGATGGGAACGGAGCGCCCGGTGGTGCTCCTGCCGAAGCTGGCCGGCAACACCGTGGCGCCACAGGTCGCCCCACACAACCACTGGCTCGGGATCATGCTCCCCTCGAATCCCTTGCAGCATCTGCTATTCAAGGATCAGCCGGGGCCGCTGGTGATGACCAGCGGTAACCTCTCCGGAGAACCGATCGTGTACCGGGAGGAGGAAGCCTTCAGCCGGCTCTCCGGGATTGCCGACCTGTTCCTGACTCACAATCGCGAGATCAAAACCCGCAGCGATGATTCGGTCATCCGTGTCTTTCGAGGGGAGCCGCTGTTTTTGCGGCGCTCCCGCGGATATGTCCCGCGGGCCGTGAGACTTCCGTCGGAGCAGCCGGCTGTGCTCGCTGTAGGGGGAGAGCTGAAAAACGCCTTCTGTCTCACCCGTGGCGACCGGGCCTTCATGAGCCAGCACATTGGCGACCTCACCAACACGGTGACGGTGGCGAGCCTTGAGGAGAACGTCGAGCATCTGGAAAAGTTACTGGAGATAGAGCCGCAACTGGTGGCGCATGATCTTCATCCCGATTACCTGTCCACCGCCGTCGCCCAGCGCGTCGATTTGCCGCGAGTGGCCGTGCAGCATCATCACGCGCACCTAGCCTCCTGCATGGCGGAGAACGGCCTGGACGGTGAGGCCATTGGCGTGATCTTCGACGGGACCGGCTATGGTTTGGACGGCGCGATTTGGGGCGGCGAGTTCCTGGTAGGCGGCTACCACGGCTTCCAGAGGCGCGGGCACTTGAGCTACCTGAGGCTTCCCGGAGGCGACGCCGCGGTAAAAGAGCCATACCGCATGGCAATTGCCGCTTTGCATGGTGTCTTTGGTGACCAACTGTTCGAGCAGGGCTTGCCGGTAACAGAGCTGGTCGAGCCGGCCCAACGCGGCATCCTCCTGAAGATGATTGAGCGCGGCATCAACTCCCCGCTCACCTCCAGCTGTGGCAGGCTTTTTGACGCCGTGGCCGCCCTGATCGGGGTAAGGACCCACGTCAATTATGAAGGGCAGGCCGCCATGGAGTTGGAGGCGCTGGCCGAGCGTGCCGAGGTGAAGAAGCCGTACCCCTACCTGATCCATGACGGATCTGATAAAGGGGGGACAGGGGGGATTGCTTCTGGCAGTGCAAACGTCGCGCTTGTCACCCCTCCTCATTGCTACCCGCCACCAGAGTGTTTGCAGGTAGATTTCCTGCCGGCGATCGCCGCCATCTGTGAAGACCTGGCGCATGGAAGGGATCTCGCTGAGATGGCGGCCGCCTTCCATCTGACGCTGACCCATGCCGTGGTGGACGTTTGTGGCAGGCTGCGCAGCGAGAGCGGATTAGATCGGGTGGTTCTTTCCGGCGGCGTTTTCCAGAACCGGTTGTTCACCGAGTCGGTGGCGGACAAACTGGAGGAGGGTGGTTTCAAGGTTTTCTGCCACCGACTGGTCCCGCCCAACGACGGCGGTTTGGCCCTCGGTCAAGCCATGGTCGCCGCCGCGCAGTGGAGTGGAGTCGGCGCAAACAGCTAACAATGTCTGCCCGTCCGACATCCCCTCTTCCGAAGGGGGAGGGCTAGGGAGGGGGAGCACCGCCGGCATTGCCGACGACAGTTCCGCCCGCCCACTCACCGCTTCCCATCGTTCCTCCCCTTCAAGGGGAGGGTCAGGAGCTTGCCCGCCGTAGCTTTGGCGGAGGCGGGTGAGGATGGAGTGCTTCCAACCACTAAAGGCAAATCCCCCCATATCCCCCTTTATCAAGGGGGACTTGAGAACCAAGAGGAGTAAATAGATATGTGCGTCGGAGTTCCCATGCAGATCGTCAGCATCGAGGGTGATATCGCGATTGCCGAGATTGACGGCGTCAAGCGCGAGGCAAGCCTGATGCTGTTAGGCGATGAGGTCGCCCTGGGCGACTTCGTCATCGTCCATGCCGGCTTTGCGATTTCCAAGCTCGATGAGCAGGAGGCCAGGGAGACCCTGGAGCTCATGCGCGAGGCGTTCACGCCGGAGAGCATGGCATGAACTACCAGGACGACTTCCGCAACAAGGAGCTGGTGCAGGGGCTTGCCCGACAGATTGCGGCCCTCGCCAAGGGAAAGGGACCCTTCACCTTCATGGAGGTGTGCGGCACCCACACCATGGCCATCTACCAGTATGGGCTCCGCCTCCTGATGCCCCCCGAGGTGCGACTGATCTCCGGCCCCGGCTGCCCGGTCTGCGTCACCCCTAACGGTTACCTTGACCGCGCCATCGCATTAAGCCGGTTGCCCAACGTCATCATCGCCAGCTTCGGCGATATGCTGCGGGTTCCCGGTTCCAGTTCCTCGCTGCTGCGCGAGCGCGCGAAGGGGAGCGACATCCGGGTGGTTTATTCCCCCCTCGATGCGGTGCAGTTGGCGGTCAAGAATCCGGACAAACAGGTTGTCTTCCTCGGAGTCGGTTTCGAGACCACCGCCCCTACCATTGCCGGCAGCATCATGGCTGCGGACAAGCTTGGGCTAAGGAACTACTTCGTGCTCGCATCGCACAAGACGATGCCCCAGCCGATGAGTATCCTGTCGGCTGACCCCGAGCTGGCGCTGGACGGCTATCTTTGCCCCGCGCATGTTAGCGCCGTGATCGGTGCCGACGCCTATCGGCCGCTGTGCGAGAAGTACCACATCCCTTGCGTGGTGACGGGGTTCGAACCGGCGGATGTCATGCAGGGGGTGGAGATGCTGGTACGCCAGGCGGTGGCTGGCGAGAGCAAGGTTGAAATCCAGTATTCGCGGGTGGTCAGTTGGCAGGGGAACCTCAAGGCGCAGGAAATTCTGGCTGAGATCTTCGAGCCCTGCGATGCCGACTGGCGCGGGATCGGCACGCTTCCCGGCAGCGGATTGAAAATAGCTGAGCGGTATTGCCGGTTTGATGCCGAGCTGGCTATCCCCGTAGAGGTTGAGGAGTTGAAAGAACATAAGGGGTGCCAGTGCGGGGAGATCTTGAAAGGAAAAGTGAGCCCCTTCGACTGCCCGCTTTTCGGGAAAGCATGCACCCCGGAGAATCCCGTTGGTGCCTGCATGGTCTCCTCCGAGGGAAGCTGCGCGGCGGCGTACAAGTACGGAAGGTAGGAGCACCAAT
>NZ_DATFBA010000288.1:0-6665 GCF_035254065.1 Geomonas sp. | reverse complement strand
CGATGCCGTAGGAGACGGACAGCCCCAGCCCGGTGCCGGTCGCCTTGGTGGTAAAGAACGGATTGAAGATCTGGTGCATGTTCTCCGGCTTGATGCCGATACCGGTGTCGGAGATGCGCACCTGGAACCCGCCGCCCTCCGGCCCCCGCGAGCTTTCAATCCCCAGCACCCCTCCGCCAGGCATCGCCTGCACCGCGTTGATCACCAGGTTGGTGAAGACCTGGCGCAGTTGGTCGCCGTCGCCGGAAACGAGCTCAACCTCCTGGTCGTAACTCTCCTGCACCTTGATCCCGTCCAGCGGCTCCTGATGGCGGACCTGGGAGATGATCTCGTGCAAGAGCGCGTTGAGCTCAACGGTCCCCATTTCCCTCCGTTCGCGCCGGGCGAACTTCAGCAGATTGGAAACGATCCGCTCGACCCGTTTTACCTGGGCGAAGATGGTGTCGACCTCTTCACGGTTGGGATCCTCGTCGGAGAGGGCAAGCTGCAACAGTTCGGTATTGCCGCGAATGATGGCCATGGGATTGTTGATCTCATGGGCAACCCCGGCGGCGAGTTCGCCGATAGCGGCCAGCTTCTCGACCCGCAGCAGTTCCTCGCGGGTCTGCACCAGCAGCCGGTTCTTCTCCTCAAGCTCCGCCGTGCGCAGCTCGACCTTCTTCTCGAGGTCGCGGTTGAGCTCGATGATCCGCTCCTCACGCTCGGCGAGAGCGGCACTCATCTCGTTGAAGCTCCCGGCCAGGTCACCTATCTCGTCACGGGAGTCGATATTGCTCCTGACGCCCCGCTCACCCGCCGCCAGCCGCCTGGCCAGGATGGAAAGCTCCTTGATCGGCTGGGCCAACCGGCTGCCCAGCACGCCGGAGAAAGCCACACCGATCAGGGTGCAGATGAGGACCACGCTCCCCAAGAGAAGCGCCGTCCCCCCCTGGGCGGAAGAATACTGGCTCTCCGGCATCCCAACGTAAAGCGCCCCGATCGGCACACCCTGCAGCGAACGGATCGGCTCGTAGGCCGCCAGGTACCACTCCGAGGCCACCTGGACACGGCCCACCCAGTGGCCGTCCTCGAGGATGACCTTGCGGAACACCTCTTCGGACAGCTTGGCTCCGGCGGGAGACTGGGAGCTGCTGGCCACCCTGGTACCTTTCAGGTACACACTGGCGCAGCCGATCTTGATCCCCTTGGGCCTGGTCCCCTCATATACCACCCCGCGGATCCGCTCCATCACGGGATGGTTGTTGTTGAGCAGCACGCCGCCGTAGATCGCCCCGGCAACCGCGCCGCCGGGATCGCGTACCGGGACCGCCGCCATCAGAAAGAGTCCCCCATCGGAGGCATCGCCGCCGATGGCCGAGCGCGCCTTCTCCAAAAGAGGCGCTCCTTCCCGGGCGAGGTTACCGGCGGAGAGGACGGTGCTCCCGGTGACCACTTCTCCTTTCAGGGCGCGGGCGACGAAACGGTCTGTTTTCTGGTCGCCATAAACGGCGGGGTTATTGGTGCGATAGACCACCCGGCCGGAGGCGTCAACGACGGCCATGATGTCCAGGTGCTCGTTAGAGCGGACCGGGTCGAGCACCTCGGCCAGCGCCTTCCGGTTTCCGGCCTCGATTGCCTGCCGGGTGGAACCGATGGAGGCGGAGAAGCGAACCACGTCGCAGACACGAGAGAGGTCACCCTGGTAGGCCTCGCGCGCCACGCTCAGGTCGTTTCTTACCTTCTCCTGGGCCTGGCCGGCCACCTTGGCGTTGAGAATGACGATGCCGGCGAGGAAACAGCAGAAGATCGCCACCGCCAGAGGAATCATGGTGGCGACCGTCAGCTTGGTCTTGATAGGAAAGCGAAAGGTGGAGAATTTCATCAGGGGATGGGGATGCCGTACTCGGCGATCTTACGGTCCAGCGTGCGGCGCGAGATGCCCAGGATTTCGGCGGACTTGCTCTTGTGATAACCGGTGCCGGCCAGCGTGCGGGCGATGTGGTCCCGCTCCATGTTCTCCAGGGAGACCATCGGGGCGTCGGCGGGAACCTCGATGGGGAACTCCACCCGCTCCGGCTCCTTCTTCCAGAGCGGCAGCTCCTTGGGGGTGAGGCTATCGGTGCGGGCCAGGATGACGGCTCGCTCGATGACGTTCTCCAGTTCCCGGATGTTGCCGGGCCAATCGTAATCGTTCAGCAGCTTCAGCGCTTCAGGCGAGATGCCGGTGACCCTCTTCTGCATCCTCAAAGACGACTTCTTCAGGAAGTGCTCGGCCAGGGGCTGCACGTCCTCGCGGCGGTCCCGAAGCGGCGGCAGCTGGATGCTGATCACGTTCAGCCGGTAGAAGAGGTCCTCGCGGAAGCGCCCCTGGCGCACCTCGTTTTCCAGGTTCTTATTGGTGGCCGCCACGAAGCGGATGTCCACGGTGAGCGGCTTGGTGGAGCCGACCGGGATGAAGTCGCGCTCCTGGATCACCCTGAGGAGCTTGGCCTGGATAGGCAGGCTCATGTCGCCTATCTCGTCGAGGAAGAGCGTGCCTCCATCCGCCTCCACCAACAGCCCCTTCTGGGTGGCGGTAGCGCCGGTGAACGCCCCCTTCACGTGGCCGAAGAGCTGGCTCTCCAACAGGGTCTCGGTGAGTGCTGCGCAGTTTATGGAAAGGAAGCGGCGCTCCCTGCGGTGGCTGTTGTAGTGGACGGCGCCGGCGATCAGCTCCTTGCCGGTGCCGGACTCGCCGAGGATCAGGATGTTGGCCTCGCTGGCCGCCACCTGCAGCGTCATGTCGTAGATGTCCTGGAAGACCTTGCTCCGGAAGACGATGTTTTCCTGCCGGACCGGCTTTTCCAGCTCCGATTTCAGGGAGAGGTTCTCCTGGACCAGTTGCTCCTTCTCCAGGACGTTCCTGATCATCCCCAGGATCTTCTCTTTCGGGAAAGGCTTGGTGACGTAGTCGTAGGCGCCGAGCTTGATGGCTTCCACGGCGGCATCTATGGTCCCGAAGGCGGTCATCACGATGACCGGCAGCCCCGGCCAGATCTGCTTGGCCTCCTTGAGGACGGTGATGCCGTCCACGTCCGGCATCCGGACATCCTGCAGGAGCAGGTCGGAGTCCTGGGCCTCGCTCCCCCTGATCCGGGCGAGCAGGTCGTTGCCGTTGGTGAAGGTCTCCACCGCGTACCCTTGAGCCTGGAACAACTTCTTCAGGTAGTTGAGTATCCCTTCCTCGTCATCGCAAATGAGAATTTTTCTCAGCGCCATCGCAGCTCCCGCCGTGCATCCGACCTGTCGGCTCCGCGGTCACCTGGATGCGGAGCACGTTTTTATGTAAACGGGATACTAGCACCGCTCCGTTTCCGGTTACAAACTTTTTATTCCCGTTATTGTGTAAACATCTTGGACAGCTGATCGGCCCTTTTCAGCAGGGTGGGGATTCTATATCTCCCCTGCATGCTCAGGATAAACTCTTTTGCCTGGTCCAAAGCGACACCGACGGCGGTGACAAAGAGAGGCCTGAGGCTGCCGCCTCGGCATAGTTCGAACTCGGTACCGATCCCTTTGAAGGAACTCTTGGCAACTCCGATCACCATGACTTTGCCGCCCAGAGCGTCAAAGAGATGCTTGCCCAATCCCGGCCGGTCATGGCCGTCCAGATAGACGAAGCCGTCGACGACGATGCAGTCGGGTTGCAGGCTATGTTCTTTTATCAGCTGGAGGATACAGGGGAGTTCACGCTTGTAGAATTCGCCGGGCTGGTAGGATGCGGGGTGAGGATAGCGGCTGATGAGCTCCTTTTCGGGAGCGTCATCATTCCAGCTTTGAAAGACGACGCCGGCAACGACGGCGTCCTCATCGGAGTATGTGACATCGACGGCGAGGATCATGGTCGACTTATTCTGCTGCCTCAGACACTCCCCCCTTGATAAAGGGGGGGGACGTGACAGCGGGGGATGCAGGGCTACTGTCAACGAAGCATTCGTCGCCTACCGACCTCTTCCGAACAGCTCCGCCCCCGCATCCTCGCGGCCGCACTCCTTCAAGGCAAGCAGACAGTTCTTGCGCTCCTCGGGGAGATGGTAGAGCAGCAGGGATTTCTGCAGCCCCTTCTCGCGGTCGGTCTTGGCCACGTACACCTTTTCACCGGTGAAGGGATCGATCCCCGTGTGATAGATGCAGGTGGACAGGGTACCGGGGGTGGGGGTGAAATCCTGCACCTGCTCGACTTTCATCCCCCAGCGCTTCAGCATGAGCGCAAGGTCCACCATATCGGAGATGGTGCAGCCGGGATGACCGGAGATGAAATAGGGAACGATGTGCTGCTTCTTGCCGATCCTGCCACTCTCTTTCAAGAAGGCATCCCTGAACCGCTCGAAGCTCACGCGTCCGGGCTTGCGCATCACGGAGGTGACGCGGTCGGTGAGGTGCTCAGGGGCGACTTTCAAAAGACCGCTGACGTGGTGCCCGATCAGTTCGCGCAGATACTTGGGCTGGCGCTCCAACAGGTCGTATCGGACACCGGAGGAAACGGCGACATGCTTGACGCCGGCGACGCTACGGGCAGCCGCGAGCAGGCGGGAGCTTTTGGCGTCGTCGGTGACCAGGTTGCCGCAGGGCTTGGGATACAGACAGCTCTCCCGGCGGCAAACGGCTCCGGCCTTGCGATCACCGCAGGACAGCCCGAACATGTTGGCGGTCGGGCCGCCCAGGTCGCTCACGCTCCCCCGGAACCAGGGAAGCGCCGCCAGTTTCTGCAACTCCTGCAGGACGCTCGCCTGGCTTCTCGACTGGATGGTCTTTCCCTGGTGATGGGTGATGGCGCAGAAGGCGCAGCCGCCGAAGCAGCCGCGGTGAGTGGTGATCGAGGTTCGTATCTGCTCGTAGGCCGGGATCGGCGCGCTGTAGCTTGGATGCGGCGCCTTGTTGAAGGGGAGCGCGTAGAGCGCATCCAGCGCATGCTCGGAAAGCGGCTCGGCCGGAGGGTTGCAGACGAGGTAGCGCTCGCCGTGCCGCTGCACCACGATCTTTGCGCAGGCATGGTTCTGTTCCGCAGACAACAGCCGGAAGGACTGGGCGTAGGTCGCCTTCTCCGAAGAGACCTTTTCATAAGCCGGGAGCTCGACGAACTCCTCGTTCTCCGGAATAGCCGAAGAAGCGCAAGCCGTGCCGCGGATATCCTTGATGGCAGCGAACTCCTCTCCCGACTGCAGGCGACGCACCAGTTCCAGCAGCGGCGATTCCCCCATGCCGTACACCAGCAGGTCCGCCTTGGCGTCGAAAAGGACGGAGCGGCGAACCTTGTCCTCCCAGTAATCGTAATGGGCGAAGCGCCTGAGGCTGGCCTCGATGCCGCCAATCACCACCGGCACGTCGCGGTAGGCCTCCTTCAGCCGGGAAGTGTAGATGATGGTGGCCCGGTTGGGGCGGGCGCCGTGGCGGTTGCCGGGGGTGTAGGCGTCGTCGCGGCGAAGCTTGCGCGCGGGCGTATAGTGCGCGACCATCGAATCCATGGCGCCGGCGGCCACTGCGAAGAACAGGCGCGGACGGCCCAGCGCCATGAACGGCTCCTTGCTGCGCCAGTCCGGCTGCGGGATGATCCCCACCCTGAGCCCCTTCGACTCCAAAAGCCTCGCCAGCAGAGGGACGCCGAAGGCAGGGTGATCCACGTAGGCGTCGCCGGTCACGAAGATGACGTCGAGCTGGCTCCAGCCGCGGGCGTTCGCCTCGGCCATGGTGATGGGGAGGAACCTGGAGGTGAAAGCCTGCTTCTGAGGGACGGCCTGCTTCGGCTGCGGCTTGCCCGCCGACGGCTGCCCCGAGGAAGCATTCGGCTTGGAGGCTGCCTGCCTGGGAGTATGCGCCTTCGAGGATTGCGGCTTGGGCTGTTGCTTCTTAGGTGAGTGCGGCTGGGATGAACGCTGCTTTGGAGGCGATGCTTTTTTCATATATGCCTTACGTAAGAACCGGCACCTCCCCCAGCACGGTGGGAGGTGGGGTGGAGGGAACACTGCGTCGAATATTCGACTGTCCCGCCCTTCGTTCCCTCCCCTTCAAGGGGAGGGACAGGGTGAGGATGGGGTTCGTCGACGGTCCGGCAGCGCTCCCCCTCCCTAACCCTCCCCCTTCGGGAGAGGGGACTTAAAACCTGTTACGGGAAGACTGGGAGGATGTCCAGGCCGAGGGTCTCCGGGAGGCCGCACATCAGGTTCATGTTCTGCACTGCCTGGCCGGAGGCGCCTTTCACCAGGTTGTCGATGGCGGAGATGACGATGATCCTGCCGGTCCTCTCGTCCACGACGACGCCGATGTCGCAGAAGTTGGAGCCCCGCACGTGGGCAGTCGAGGGAACACGCCCTTCCGGCAGCACCCTCACGAACGGCTCCCCATCGTAGAAGTTCTCATAGAGTGCAACCAGCTCTGAGGCCTTCACCGTGCCAAGCGGCATGGAGTAGATGGTGGAGAGGATGCCGCGATCCATAGGCACGAGGTGCGGAGTGAAGGAAATGGTGATGTCATTTCCCGCGAGCAGCGACAGCTCCTGCTCGATCTCCGGGATGTGGCGATGCACGCCCCCCACACCATAGGCCTTGTACCCTTCATTCACCTCGCAGTAGAGATTGTCGACCTTGGCGCCGCGGCCTGCGCCGGTGACGCCGGAGGCGGAGTCCACGATGATGGACTTGGGGTCGATC
>NZ_DATFBA010000287.1:0-18196 GCF_035254065.1 Geomonas sp. | reverse complement strand
GCCGGTGATGGTCAGCTGCTTCATGACCTCCCAGTCGACTGCCCCCCCCACCGACCAAAAGTCGATTTTATCGTGGTAGGCTTTCACGGAATCGATGGTGCCGTAGTCGACGCTCTCCTCCAGGTGGAAGGCGCCCAGCGTCTGGCTTGAGGCGAGCGACACCGGCGTTTTGAACTGCCGGTTCCAGTAGAGCATCTTCAGTTGACCGGTGAAGTCCACGTTGTCGATTTTCTTGTACCCCTCCAGCAATCCTCCCGCGTACCCCCTTGCTCCTCCCGACTCGTTTATCAGCGTCTGGGTCGCCCCCACGCCGAACTTGGTGGTCTTATCCTTCCAGTGAAAGACCTGGTCCAGGCTCACATTGTTGGTGCTGTCGCTGTCGTCGTAGAGTTCCGACCTTAATTCCAGGTCTTGCTGCCATCCGTAAGCACAGGGGGCCAGGCTGAGCAGCACCAGTGCCAGTAGTGCGATCGTTTTCATTTCTTGGTCCCCCATCTCTTGGTGGTGTTCAGCAGTTCACCCAGGTATCCGGAAACGGTCGCCGGTGCCATGAGGGCCTGGTAGGCGACCAGGTAGATGCAGAAACCGACGAGGTTCGTCCTGACCTTCAGCCCGTACTCCTCGAATATCCTGCGCTCCTTCCAGAAGAAGAGCCCGTTGGCGATCAGGGCCAGCGGCAGGAGGAGCACCGTCATCATGCCGACTACCGTGTAGTCGTGGAAGAAGAGGGCCGCGATCAGGCCGGGGAGGAAGAAGAAGAGGTAGGCGCTGTCCACCAGCGGGAAGAAGAGGTTGTACCAGATGAAGGGAGAGTTCATCCTCAGCCTGAGCAGTGCGCGGGGATAGGATTTGAAGGCCTCGATCAGCCCGCGGGACCAGCGTTTTCTCTGCTGGAAGAACTGCCAGTAGCTCTGCGGGACCACGGTGAAGCAGAAGGCGTTCTCCGCGTAGCTCACCCGGTAGCCGAGATCGCACAGCCCCCAGGTCAAGACGATGTCCTCGCCGATCTTGGGGGGCCAGCCGTTCAGTTTCCTGACCGCCTCGGTCCGGTAGATGGAGAAGGCGCCCTGGGCCACCAGGGTCCCCTGGAAAAGGGACTGGACCCGCTTGATCACCGCGATGCCGTGGAAGTAGTCCCATTCCTGCAGAAGCGTCATCAGGTTGTCCCGGGAATTGCGGACCAGGACGTTGCCCGCCACGGCGGCGGTATTTTCCGGGCCGAGCACGATGTTCCTGGCCAGGTTCTCCACCGCCTTGCCGTAGAGGTAGGAGTCGGCGTCGATGGTGATGACGAACTTGGTGTCGACGGTGGCAAGGCCGGTGGTGAGGGCGATGGCCTTGCCGCGGTTCTCCGGCTGGCGTATCAGCTCGAAGGTCTTGTCGGGCGCCGTGTGCCGTTCGATGAAATCGGTGACCCTGTCGGCGGTCCTGTCGGTCGAGCCGTCATCGATCACCACCACCCTCAGATGGGCAGGGTACCGCTGCAGCCAGACCGATTTCAGGGTGTCGAAGATCTTCTCCTCTTCGTTGTAGGCGGCGATCAGCAGGGTGAGCGGCGGTGGCTCGAAGGGTTTCTCCACGTAACGGGGACGGCGGTCCAGCAGCAGTGAGAAGATGGTGAACGACATCGCCCAGCCGGGGATGATGGCGAGCCCAAGCACTATGATTTCCGGGAGGGGATGGTACAGGCGGGCGGAAAGGTCGATATACCAGGGGATTGCCAAGTAGATGGAGCAGAGAAGCCAGCCAGCGGACAGAATGAGCGCAGCGGTGAATTTCACCTTCACATAAACATACATAGTCACTCCCGTTGTTCTTACGTGGACTATTCAGCAGCCGGCAGCACGGGAGCTGGAATCTCCCGTGGCAATTCAAGTGTCTGCGCCCGGCTGACAAATAACAGTGGCCCCACCTTCTGGTGGTCTGCTTAAAAGGAGCAGTTAAAAGCCAAAAAACAAGCTGATTGTTGCATTTTTTGCAGGGTTTCGAATGTGTTGAAATCTGCTAGTTCCGCACTACGAGAAACTCCACAAAACTTTTGCTGAAGCTGGCCTTTTTCAACGCACATTGTGTGCCGACAATACTGTTAGAAATATTTTGTGATACTGGATGTGGACCGGAAATGACAGTGATATGGTGGAAAGTTTGCTTTGTCGGGAAAGTATGTTGAGTTATACGCAATGGAAGAGAGGAAGGTGCCTGTGGGGGAATGAGGGTGGCAATTTCGAATAGGTAAAAAACGTCACTCTTGTGATGCGAGGATGAGGCCGAAGGCCCGGTCGTCTTCGGCCGGCAGCGCACTGATCAGGGTGAGGCTTTTCCCCTCGTCGAGCCATTTCTTCAACTCATCCGTGCCGACCACCTTGTAGCCCCCCTCCTTCACGTCCGAGGCATACTTGATCGCCGCCTTCTCGATGGGAGCCTCCAGCCCCTTGGGTGAAGTCCCCACCGTGGTGGCGCAGCCGGACAGGGCAAGGGCGCAGATGGCAAAGGCAAGGCAGGTTTTGAGGCTTTTTAAGTATTCCCTCCGCAATTGTAGTTGTGGCTTTAAGTATCTGGAAAAGACCGAGGTGTCAAATTGATTAAATCCATCCTAAATGGTCCTGTCATCGGCCGTTTAGATGGAGTTGTCCCTGATCATAAGCTGGGATGTGGGACCGTTATGAGGTGAGTAGGCTTTGACTAACTCTGTCGTAGATGATATTTTCAGTGATGCCGCGTGTACGGGGTAATTGCTGTTGGACGAGGGATCCTGATGAGCCTGGATTTGACATCACTTGAAAGCGCCATTGGCCAGCTTGAGAAGAGTCTCAAATACGCCACCTCTCCGGTTGCCGAAGATCCGGAACTCTTTGAGCAGCTTCGCAATTCCGTCATTCAGTGCTTCAAGTTCACCTACGAGCTCAGCCATAAAATGCTGAAGCGCTATCTCGAGGACACAGCGGCTAACCCCGAGGACATAGATGTCGATACCTTTCAGAATCTCATCCGTACTGGCAACGAGAAGGGGCTTTTGCGGTCCGATTGGCTGAAATGGAAAACCTACCGTCAGGCCCGGACCGACAGCAGCCATACCTATGATAAAAGCAAGGCGGAAGCCGTCTACGCAATCGCTCCCGATTTCCTGCAAGAGGCGAAGTACCTCTACTCGCAACTCCTCAACAAGCCCACCAATCAATAGCCATGCTTACTAGAGAGGCGATGCTGGATTTATCTCCACACGATTTGGAAGAGATGAGGCGCATCTTGAGGGCTCACATTCCCGAATATGAGGTGTGGGCATTCGGTTCTCGTGCAAAGGGGACGGCGAAACCGTACTCCGATCTGGACCTGGCGATCATTTCAGAAGAGCCGATATCTCTTGCCACGATGGCAGACATTCGTGAGGCCTTCGACGACTCGGATATGACCATCAAGGTTGATGTCGTGGACTGGGCGACGACGAGCGAGGCGTTCAAAAGGATAATCGAGGAACATCGGGTCGTGGTATCGCGAGACAATGAAGAGGCCGCCTCATGATGCTAGTTGCGATCCGGTGAGGAGCTTCTTATCGTGAATCCCGGACAGAGGATCGCACCGAAGCGAAAGCTGTTTCAGTGGCTGAGTACGCTGCTCCTGCTGGTGATCCCTTTTCTGAAGATCAACGGGGAATCTCTGCTGCGGCTGGACGCGGCATCCCGTTCACTGCTGTTCTTCGGCGCCACCATCCGCATCGACGAGTTCTACCTTTTCCTCCTCGCTGTGCTCATCTGCATCTTCCTCTTCCTCTTCATCACCCTCCTTTTCGGCAGGGTCTGGTGCGGCTGGGCCTGCCCCCAGACGACCCTGGGCGACATCGCCGAGTGGGTGGAGGAGAAGTGTGCCTCGCTGACGCGGCTGAAAGCGGTGTCGGCGCTCCTGCGGCAGGTCGTCTACCTCGCGCTGGCCGCTCTGGTGGCCAGCAACCTGCTCTGGTATTTCGTCCCGCCCGATGAGTTCTTCGCCAGAGTTGCCTCGGGGAGGATGGGGACCGCGGCTGGGATGCTCTTCGCAACGACCTTCCTGCTGGTTTATCTGGACCTTGCCCTGGTCAAGCGCAGCTTCTGCAAGACCCTCTGCCCGTATGGCCGAGTCCAGTTCATGACCATGGAACCGGGTACCCTCACCCTGGAGTTCGATCCGGCGCGCACGGAAGAGTGCCTGCGCTGCGGAGCCTGCCTGAGAGTCTGCCCGATGGGGATCGATATCAGGGAGGGGGCGCAGGTAGAGTGCATCAACTGCGGCCGCTGCCTGGACGCTTGCCGTGACGTGATGGAGGGGCGCGGCGGGCAGGGACTCATCCACTACACCTTCGGGAAGAGATCGGAGAGAGGCTGGCGCGCCAACTGGAGGGCCATCCTCTTCGGCGGTGTCAGCCTCCTGCTCGTCGTCACGCTGATCATGGGAGTGGCCAGGAGGGAGGAGGCAACCCTCAGCGTACGAATGGGGGCAAACGGAGAGGTGAAGAGGCTTTCGGACGGCTCGCTGGTCAACTTTTACCTGGTCTATCTGGAGAACCGCAGTTCGGCCCCCAGCACCTTCACTCTCGCCGTGGAACCGGTGCCGGGAAGCCGCATGGAACTGATCGGACCGGTCAATAACATACTCCTGCAGCCAAACGACAACCGGAAACTAACCCTGGCGCTCAAAGTGTCACCGTCTGCCTCGACCGTTCGCACTGTGGAGCTGCGGCTCCTGAAGGGGGGACGGGTGGTGGCGCACGCGGCCTTGCCGGTGCTGATGCAGTAGCCTGATCATTTCTCTGCTACTACTCCTGCCTGAGCGAACCCCATCCTCACCCGCCTTCGCCCAAAGGCTACGGCGGGCAAGCTCCTGTCCCTGTACAGTGAGGGGGACGAGTCGGACAGGGGGACAGGCACCTGACTGAGCCAGTCCCCCTGTCCCCTGTGAACCCCATCCTCACCCTGTCCCTCCCCTTGAAGGGGAGGGACGTAGTGGGAACAAGCGCACTTCTCCTCGCTTCGTCACCTATTCTTCGCTGCCGATGTCGTCTCACCCTCTTCATTTCCCACCGTCGCTGTTCGTTTAGCTGCGCAGTTCCGCAATTTTCCTGCGGGCGGTACGGCAAAAACCGGTATGTCAGCAAATACTTCTGAAGTTTTTTAACTGGCGGGCGATACGCTGCATGGTGTTGGTGCGTAGCGCGCCGAAGTCGTTTGATTTTCTTTTAAGAGTGGTAAGCGGCGTTTCAGCCTCTTCGGGGGCTTGCCTCTGCAAAAATGGAGTGTGTTGCATGACGAACAATTGGAAAGGAATCAACGAGGAATGGTCCTGCGCCAGGCCGGCGTTGCGGCGTGGTTTGCTGTGGTGGTTTTTTGCCCTGAGCCTCCTCTTGCCGGGTAGCGTGGCCCTGGCCCAGGAAAAGGTGGCGCCGGAGAATCAGGATGCCGCCTCCGAAACCGGCGCGCCGGTGGATGCAGGCGCTGATGCCGTCAGCCCGGCTGTCGCGATGGAGGGATCCAACCGGGACCTGCTCATGTTCTGGGAGGAAAAGGAGTTGTACGTCCAGACGGCAACGCGTACGGCGAAGCCGATCTCCCAGGTGGCCGAGAACATGGAGGTCATCACGGCGAAGGATATCGAGGACATGAACGCGCACACGGTGGACGAGGTGCTGAGCAAGGTCCCCGGCGTGTTCGTCGATTTCGAGACCAACGATTTCAACAGCGGCGGCCAGCTGCACATCCAGGGCAGCGCCTCCCGACACGTGACGGTGCTGGTGGACGGGGTGGTCTGGAACTTCGTCTCCGACGGGCATGCGGAGACCTGCAGCATCCCGGTCGGCATCATCGACCGTATCGAGATCATCAAGGGACCGGCCTCCTCCACCTGGGGGTCGGGGCTGGGCGGGGTGATCAACATCATCACCAAGAACGCCGGCGACTCCACCATCCCCAAGGGGATGGCCTTCGCATCCTACGGGCAGGCCAATTCCAGGGACTTCAACGCCCAGCTTTTCGGCAAGGCGGGAGGGGTAGGCTACTTCCTGTACGCCGGGCGGCTTGCCTCGGACGGCTTGGCCAACCACCGCAATTCCACCTCGGACAGCGTCTACGGCAAATTCACCGTCTCGCCGCTGCACGACATGGATGTCACCTTCACCGTCGGCTACAGCACCTCCGATCTGGGGGCGGGGGCGCAGCACAACCCCAGCCCGGTCGGCACCCTCGACACCGATGGCGGGATAAACCTGACCGCTTTCCACGCCACCGGCGCCCTCGACTATCGCTTCTCCCCCAAATTCACGCTGAAGGCGGAGATGAATACGCTTCGCTACGATTTCAAGGCGGAGACTGACTTCACCAGTCCCAACGACATCCTGGGCGTCAGCAGCGGCGACATCTTCAATAAAGCCACCATCAGGGACAGGGCGACCAGCGGCAACCTCCGTCTGGTCTATACCGGGGATATCCAGACCGCGGTCGCCGGGTTCGAGGCGAGCGACGGCTCCGAGACCAACGACATCCTGATGCCTTGGCGCAAGCGGACCAGCGACGTCTCCGCCGGGGGGACCAGGTGGGCGCTCTTCTCCAACGATACCGTGACCCTGGGCAACTTTGCCATCACTCCCGGCATCCGGTTCGACCACGACAGCGTATCCGGCAATTACGTCAGCCCCAGCCTGGGAACCACCTACCAGTTCAGCGAGCACAGCATCGCGCGGGTCTCCATCGCCAAGGGCTTCACGCGTCCGACCTTCGCCATGACCTCGGGGGGCGGTGTTTTCTGGCTGGCGAACCCGGGGCTGACCGCTGAGCAGGGGTGGTCCTACCAGGGGGGCGTGGAATCGTCCGTTTTGGAGCGGGTCAACCTGAAGGGCACCCTCTTCCGGCACGACATCGACAAGGCGATCAGTGACGATCCCGACCGCACGACCGGCAAGTACATCAACGTCGGCAAGATCGTCCGCCAGGGGTACGAGGTGTCTGCCGAAAGCGCGCCGCTGTACAACACGAGCCTCAAGCTCTCCAACAGTTACGTCCACATCAGTCCGGATGCCCCCTTCAGGACCATCAATAACTACTCCTACCAGGTCGGCGTCAAGTATGACGACCGCAAGGCTTGGCTGGGACAGCTGACGGGGACCTATCTCAAGTGGGATCTAGCCGACGGGGTGGGGAGGGATGGCTATTTCGTCTGGGACGCCAACCTGAACCGGAGGTTCAGCCTCGGCAACGACAGGAGCGCGGAGCTCTTCTTCAACGTGCACAATATCTTCGCCGCACCCTACACGACGCTGGTGTCGCAGGTGAACCCGGGGCGCTGGGTGGAAGGGGGAGTGAAGTTGAGGTTCTGAGGCGGCAACCGAAGGCAAATCCCCCCTGTCCCCCCGTTATCAAGGGGGGGGACGTAGCGGAGGGATCAGCGTTTTGTGACCGATGGACCGATGCCTGCCGGTGACTGTCGGGTAGGGTGAATGGCTAACTTTGCGCGGTGGAAAGCGTTGTTGGTAGGAGAGGGGGACTGGCACCTGCGGAGTCAGTCCCCTTATCTTGTTTGTCGATCAGGCCTTCTTGGCGGAGCGAGCGGCGAGGTCCTGCTTTATCATGGTCTCCAGAGTGGCGTCGTAGAAACCTTTGCGGCAGTCGATCTCCTGGAGTTCGCCGGTGCGGGTGAGCGTCATGTAGCGGCATCCGCCGAAGCAGATCGGGAGGTACGGGCAGTCGAGGCACTCCTCGTTCTTCCAGAGATCGAGATTGTGGGTCTGCCGGTAATCGGCTATCCCATCGCTCAGCGTCCCGATCTTGAGCCTGTCGTCGGACATGAAGCCGGGGCACTTGTAGAGGGAGCCGTCGTAGTTGACGATCAGGTCGCTCTCGTATTCCACGGCGCAGCCGGACATCTTCAGCTTGGTCGCAGTAAAGCCCCGCTTCAGGGTCTCCTCGCGCAGGTGCTGGCTCGCCTCGATCACCCACGCATCCTGGGAGCAGAGACACTCCCCCTGGAAATCGCCCAGCCCCTTTTCTCCAGCTTTCTTCAGCACCGGCGTAAAGGTCACCTTGTCCAGTTTCTGCGGCGCGATTCCCCTGGCGAGCAGGTCGTCCAGCAGCGCCGGGAAGAACCGGAAGTTTTCCCTGGTGAAGTTCCCACCCAGATGGATGGCGATCAGATCGCATACCTCGGCGAGATTTTGGATGATGACGTCGTAGCTGCCGCTCCCGGAAGCGAAGGGGCGGCAGGCGTCGTGGGTGTCCCGCGGCCCATCCAGGGTGAACTTGGCGCCGATCAGTCCCAGCGGCATGAGCTCCTGCACCAATGAGCGGGTGAGGAGGGTGCCGTTGGTGATCATGGAGAAGCTGAAAGTTGTCCCTTTATCCTGGGCGGCGCTGCCGAGGCGGCGGGCGATATCCCTGATGTGGTCGGTGGAGAGGAGCGGTTCACCGCCGTAAAAGGTGAGGTGGATGCGATCGGCCTTGCCGACCTGGTCCCTCAGCACGGTTTCCACCAGCAGGTCGGCCGTCTCTTCCCTCATGTAGAAGCTGCCCCGGAAGTTGTCCTCGTAGCAGTAGCTGCAGGCGAGGTTGCAATCGAGGTTGAGCACCACCAGGGCGTTGAAAAGCCGGCGCCCGCGGTTCGCGTTGACGAAGATGTCGCGCATCTCCAGCCGCTCGGCGTCCGGGTCATCAACCAGGAAGCCCAGCCGCGCCAGCGCTTCCGCATTGCTCCCGGCTAGGGCGCCGTTTCGGGCCGCCTCCAGCAGCTGATCGGGGACGACGATGACCGAGGAGCGTCTGATCGAAAAGAGCAGGCTCTTTCCCGGCTGCTCGGGGCACGGGTAGATCTTTAGGTATGGTGACAGTTTCATGGAGAACTTCCTGATGGGCGGTGTTGGGAAAAAAGGGGGCCGCAGCCCCCACTCGATTCGAAACGCAGCCTTGCGGCTAGAAGAAGGTCATCATGATGGCGAGACAGCAGGAGGATTCAACGCTCAGATCGACCTCGGCCCCTTCTTCCAGAACTTCGATGGTAAATGCGTCCATTCTTTTCACCTCCTTTTAGTGGATTCGGTTCCTTATCGGCGAACTTTTCCTTAGCTTTAGGAGAAGTTTCTGCCGGTGA
This sequence comes from Geomonas sp., assembly GCF_035254065.1. GTDB lineage: Bacteria > Desulfobacterota > Desulfuromonadia > Geobacterales > Geobacteraceae > Geomonas. The sequence continues at coordinate 9,097 of NZ_DATFBA010000287.1, read as the reverse complement.
CTGGAGAAGCTGAGACAGCGTTCAATCTTTGAATTTCTCCTTTCTCCCGCTTTATCAAAGGGGGGACGTGGTGGCCGAAGATCTCGCGAATCAGGTAGGTAAATTTCCAGTAAATATGAAATGACCGAGGAATGTGTTCAAGAATTGGGGAGCGCCGCCGATGAAGTTTGAGTCGGAAACTCCCTGATGGGATCCGTCCAGAAATCGATTCCAAAGTTCAAGGTTGAAACGTGGTCCTTGTCAGGCGAGTCTTTCTCCTCACACCCGTTTTCGTCATTCTCTTCGCCTGCCTGAGTTATCCGGCCGACGTTTTGATCGTCGCCGATACCAGCCTCAAGCCGGTCATGGAGACGGTCTCGGGGATCGAGAAAACGCTCAGGGCGCCGGTAAAGATCCTTTCCCCCTCCCGGGTCAGGAACACCTTGAACGCGGTGGTGGCCGATGAGGAGGCCAGGGTGGTGGTGGCTCTCGGCAAGGAGGCGGTGGGCGAGAGCCTGCGGCTTCCCCCCTCGGTGCTCGTCATCTACGATCTCCTGCTGGTTCCGCCGGCCACCAGCAGGCCCAATACCATCGGTTTCTACATGGCGACCCCGGCCAGCGACTACCTCTCCCTGGTCGCCAACCACCTGCACGACATCGATCAGATCAGCGTGGTGGGAAGCCGGGAACTGATCGGGGTCCTGGCCCGCAACGACTCGCCGCGCCTCGCCACTCACAGCGTCCGGGACCCTTTCGAGCTGGTCTCCACCATCAAGCAGCTGAACGGGACGGGGGCCATCCTGCTCCTGCCGGACGTCCACCTGCTTAGCTCGGCCGCCATGGAGCAGGCCTACCTGTTCTCCTTCCGGAAAAGGATCCCGATCTTCGGGTTTTCGGAAAAGAGCGTGAAGGACGGCGCGCTGCTCGCCCTGGTGGTCGATCCCTTTCAGGACGGCAGGTTGATCGGCGAATATGCCAGAAAGGCCCTGAACGGTGTCGACCCGTCGAGGCTCGCCTCCTCGCCCCCCCGCAAGCTCGACCTGTTTCTCAACCTGGATACCGCCCGCAAGATGGGGATACGGATCCCTGACGAGCTGGTACGCCGGGCCAGGAGGACCTACCCGTGAGACGGCGGATGACGTTCAAGATGAAGGCCCTCCTGGTCACCATCCCCGTGCTGGTCGTGGTCTCGCTGGTCTACACCTGCATCTCGATCAGGACAGAGCAGTCGCTGGTCAGAAGCGAAATCATCAAGCGGGCGGAAACCATCACCACCCTGGCCACCAAGACCGGCGAACTGCCGATCCTGTCGGGCAACCCGGAACTCCTCAAGGAGGCGGTTGCCTTCCTGAAGCGAAACGCCGAGGTCTCCTCGGTCACCTTCTACGACCAAAGGCAGAAGGAGCTGATCCACGACGGCCCGGCGGTCCCCCTCCCGCTGCCGGCCCCCTCCGACCGCCCCATCTCCATGTATGAGGAGAAGGGAGAGATCGTCTACGTCGCCCCCGTCTGCACCGAGCGGAGCGCCGACGAGATCGCCATCTTGCAGGAGCCCGAGCACGCGAAGAAGGTGTGTGAGCCGATCGGCTGGATCAGGCTCGGCTTTTCCAAACGCTCCATCAGCGAGCGGGAGCAGGCGATCCTCTTCCAGGGGCTCATGTTGGCCGCCGTCTTCACGCTGTCGAGCAGTCTCTTGGTGTATTTCCTGATCAGCCTGGCGACCCGCCCCTTGCGGGGGATCGTCACGGTGGCAGATGCCATCGCCCACGGCGACCTCGACCAGGAACTGGAGGTGGGGCGCAACGACGAGATGTTCACCCTCTCCCATGCCTTCACCTCCATGAAGGAGAGCATCCGGCAGGTGTTGGGGGAAACCGAGACGCTGATCCTGGCGGTGACGGAGGGGAACCTCGGTGTCCGCAGCAACCCGGAGCCCTTCCAGGGGGAGTGGCGCAAACTGGTGGGGGGGGTGAACGAGCTGACCGACGCCTTCGCCAAGCTGCATGGTGAACTTCGGGAGGCCAAGGAGTCGGCGGAGGCGGCGGACCGTGCCAAGGGGGAGTTCCTGGCCAACATGAGCCACGAGCTGCGTACTCCCCTCAACGCCATCCTTGGCTATGCCCAGATCCTGAGCCGGCAGCAGAACCTCTCGCCTCAGCAGACGCGGCAGGTCGAGGTGATGCGCGCCAGCGGCAACCATCTGCTAACCCTGATCAACGACGTCCTGGATGTGGCGAAGATCGAGGCCCACAAGATGGAGCTGGAAGCCTACCCCTTCGATCTCGGCTCCGTGTTGCGCCAGGTGCTGGACATCACGAGCCTCAACGTCGACAGCCGCACAGTCGTTTTGCAGTACCAGGCAGCCGGCTGGCTTCCCGACTGCGTTCATGGGGACGAGCGGAAGTTGCGGCAGGTGCTGTTGAACCTTTTGAGCAACGCGGTGAAATACACCCCCGCAGGATCGGTGACGCTCAAGGCCGGCTATCTGAAGGACAGCGGCCTCTTCTGGTGCGAGGTGATCGACACCGGCGTCGGCATCCCCAAGGAGAGGCTGGAGAGCATCTTCGAGCCGTTCATCCAGCTGGCGGAGAGCCGGCGGGTAGCGGAGGGGACCGGGCTGGGGCTCACCATCACCAGAAGGCTGACGGCGCTGATGCTCGGGGAGGTGACGGTGGCAAGCGAGCCGGGCAGGGGGAGCGTGTTCCGCATCGAGCTCCCGCTGCCGCAGGCGGTGGGTCAGTCACAGGCGGTGGGCGACATGCAGTCGATGGACCAGGAGCGTGCACCGGTGGAAAGGGAAGCGACGGCGTCGCCGGATTGCCGCTCCCGATCCGCAGATGAGGACGCCGCCTTGGCATCTTCCGGCGGAAATCGGACTGGTTGTCTGGCACCGCCGCGGGAGGAGTTGGAGGCGCTGCACCGACTGGCCCTTATGGGAGACATGCGCAGGCTCGTCTCCTGCTTGGCCCGCTTGGGGGAGAACGAGCAGTACCGGCCGTTCGCAGCCCCGCTCTCGGAGCTCGCCGCCTCCTTCAGGACCAAAGCGGTGCTGGAGATGGTGGAACGCGCGCTGTCCGGCAACGACTGAAACAAGTCACAAAGCAGATTAATCACAATCTTTCGCTCAGCCAACATCCCCCTCTCCTTCAAGGAGAGGGTCGGGGTGAGGATGGGGGGCAGCCGAAGAGAACCCCATCCTCATCCTGTCCTTCTCCTTGAAGGAGAAGGGACGCTCACCGCAAGATCGTGCAAAATCCGCATGAAGTCCCAAATATGAGAAACAGGTGCGCAGGCAGGATTTGCGGAGCAGGGATGGGCGCCTGCATGGGAGAAGGTTATGGGATACGCAGGGAAACCAGCGCCGTTTGCAGTCAGAGATGACATTTTGATGTCGCGGGAACATCGGTTTGCCGGGGGGGGAGCTGCCTCCAGGCCTGAGGAGACAGGCGGCTCCCCGCGCAGGATGCCGGAGCCCGAGTTGGAGCCGGTCGTGCTGATCATAGACGACGACCCCAACAACCTGGCCATCATGAGCGAGTTCCTCCAGGAGTGCTGCTACACGATACTGGTCGCCGAGGACGGCGAGAGCGGCCTGCAGAGGGCGGCTTACGCCCGGCCGGACCTGATCCTTTTGGACGTCATGATGCCGGGGATGGACGGTTACGAGACCTGCAGGAGGCTGAAGGCGCAGGATGGCACCAGTGAGATCCCGGTCATCTGCATGACGGCCCTGGCTGAGACCGGCAACAAGCTGCAGGGGTTCCGGGCGGGGGCGGTCGACTACATCACCAAGCCGTACCAGCGGGACGAGGTGCTGGCCCGCGTCGACCTGCATCTGAGACTGAGGAAGGCGACCCGCGAACTGAAGGACGCCAGGGACCTGCTCGAGGTGCGGGTCGAGGAGCGCACCCGGGAGCTGGAGGCGCTGAACCGGAAGCTGGAGAGGGAGGTCGCGGAACATCGGCGGACCGGGGAGGCGCTGCGCGGCAGCGAGAGGAGGTTCCAGGCGATCTTCGACAACGCCTTTCAGCTCATGGGGCTCATGACCCCGGAGGGGATCATCCTCGCCGGCAACCGGACCGCCATTGACTTCAGCGGTCGGGAAGAGGAGGAGGTCGTGGGTTCCTTGCTGTGGGACGCCCCCTGGTTGAGCGAAGATCCTAAGCTGCAACAGCAGGTGAAGGAGGCGGTGGCGAAGGCGGCGGCCGGCTCTTTCGTCCGCTTCGAGGTAACGCGCCGCTATCCCGATGGGACGCCGCGGCATATCGACTTTTCCATCAAGCCGGTGCAGGACGAAACGGGGCGGGTGGTGCTGCTTATCCCGGAAGGGAGGGACATCACCGACAACAGGAACCTGGCCGAGCAGTTGAGGCAATCCCAGAAGATGGAGGCGATCGGCACCCTGGCAGGCGGCATAGCGCACGACTTCAACAACATCCTGACCGCCATCATGGGCTTCGGAAGCCTGCTGGGGATGAAGATGGAGGAGGACAGCCCCCTCATGGAGTACCTGAACGAGATCCTGTCGGCCTCGGAACGGGCGGCCAACCTTACCAACAGCCTGCTCGCCTTCAGCCGCATCGAGGCGGTGGAGCCGGGGCCGGTGCAGCTCAACGAGACCGTGAGGAAGATCGAGAAATTCCTGCTGCGGATCATCGGCGAGGACATCGAGCTCACCACTGAGCTTGCTCCCCAGGAACTGGTGATCAGTTCCAACCGCGGCCATCTGGAACAGATCCTGATGAACCTGGCCACCAACGCGCGGGACGCCATGGCCGACGGCGGCAGCCTGGTGATCAAAACCGAGCGGGTCGAGATCAGCGAGCCTCTGCCGGGCTTCGAGTTGGAGGCCGGCTCATACGCGGTCCTTTCCGTCTCCGACAGCGGGGAAGGGATGCCGGAATCGGTCAGGCAGAGGATCTTCGAGCCGTTCTTCACCACCAAGGAGGTGGGGAGGGGGACCGGGCTGGGCCTTGCCATCGTGTACGGCATCATCCAGCAGCACAACGGCCAGATCCAGGTCTGCAGCGAGCCCGGGATGGGGACCACCTTCAAGATCTTCCTGAGGATGGCGGCTCCCGAGGTCAGGAGGGGGGATGCCCCCAGGTCGATGCCGGTGGTGGGGGGGAGGGAGACCATCCTGCTGGCCGAGGACGACAGCGAGGTGAAGCGGTTCCTGACGCGGACCTTGAGCGAGCAGGGGTACACGGTGATCGAATCCGCAGACGGCGAAGAGGCGGTGCGTGAGTTCCAGGCGCACGAGGACGAGATAGACCTGCTGATCCTGGACGTGGTGATGCCGAGGATGAACGGGAAAGAGGCCTACCAGCAGATCTGCCAGTCCCACCGGAGGGTCCCGGTCATCTATTCCAGCGGCTACACCGCCGACATCATCAGCCAGAAGGGGATCCTCGAAGAGGGCGCCCTGTTCATCTCCAAACCGATGACCCCGCGCGACCTGCTCAGCAAGGTCAGGGCGGCGCTCTCCTGAGGGGCAGCCCCTCCCTATCCTGCTTTGACATCGGCCGGGGCGCGTGCCAGATTTCGGGTGTTGGAAAGAAAACGACCGGAGGTTTCCTGTCATGGAAAAGGAACACATGGAGATCCTCCTGGAAGATATAAACAGCAAATTCCAGTTGGTCCTCGAGGCGCACGGCCCTCTTCATACGGAGATGCAGACGGTGCGAAGGGAGCTGAGCGAGCAGATTGCTCAGGTCGATTACAAAGTGGATGTGGTGAACGAAAGGGTAAACGCCCTGGATAAAAAGGTCGATGTCTTGGATAGGAAGGTCGATGCCGTTGCGGCCGATCTCACCGCTCACCGCGCTGACACTGAGGCACACCACGGAGTGTATCGGGTGAAGGAGCCCGGAGTGTAAAAGCTGCTGAGAACAAATTCCACGGCAATCCCCCCTGTCCCCCCTTTGTCAAGGGGGGGACGGGTACGGGCGGTCATCGGTAAAAACCCCGGCAGTGGATACCCTGCCGGGGTTTTTTGGGTTGGCTTCTTCGTTTTCTCCTGGTGGGCTCCGCAGGCTCTCCTGCAGAGGCGCCTAGTGCGCCTTCAGCCGGTTCATCCCCTCCACCAGCGGGTGCCAGCCGTAGTTGAGCATCACCATGAAATCGCTCACCCGCAGGTCCTTGCTCCCCTTGTCTCCCACGGTCGACATGTAGCTCGCGTTGACGCTCAGGTTGTCGGTCACCTTGTAGCCCAGGGTGAAGCCGATTCCCCAGCTGTTCACCAGATCGCCGGTGACGCCGCTGATCTCGGGGCGCCCCCCCCACAGCCAGAGGCTGTCGATGGATCCCCAGAGCGTTTCGGTAAGGTCCCGGGTCACGTGCGTTTCCAGCTGGAGAAGCGGATCGTTTTTCTTGGTCTGGCCGGTGGCGCCGGTGCTCGGATTGACGGCGTCGTCGTTGTCACCGAAAAGCCAGACGGCGGGAAGCACCTCCAGGGTGGTGCGCTGCCCGGGGACCCAGGGGCCGAAGGTCAGCATGGCGGGGAAACCGATGCGGCCGAACCAGCGGTTCTGCCCCATGTTCAACGGCTTGTCGCTGTGGTACTCGCCGATGGGAATGGACAGGGAGGTGAGCAGGTCGAGGGTGAACTTTGGCTCGTAGCGCACCACATCGGCCAGGCTCATCAGGGCCGGCCCGCCGATCAGGTTGGTGTCCAGCTGCAGCATCGGGTCGCCGTAGCCGTTGGTGGACTGGTGGGTCCCCAGCGGGCCGGCGGTGAAGCTCGCGTCGATGCTGCCGACCGGCAGCAGGATGGATGCGGTGGCCGAGCGGCCGAACAGGGGGAACACCTTATGGTACCCGAGGATGGCCACGGTGGCGCTGAAATCGGCCTGGGGATCTATGTCGAAGGCCGGGTCGAGCGGATTGGTGTTGCCGTCCATGAAGATCGGCCAGACCGTTACCGCATTGGCCCCGGCCAGGTTCTTCCAGTAGGTCCGGGCGCCATCGCTGAAGGCGCTCGCCAGGGTAGGCGTCAGGAGCAGAAAGGAGAAGAGGATATATATAAGGTGCCGCAGACAGCTTTTACTTTTCATGGTTCCCTCCAGTGCAATTAAAGGCAGAAGCAATCCCCCCTGTCCCCCCTTTATCAAGGGGGGGACGTGAGGACGGGACATGGTCGCACATCATGCCGTCGCCTCAGTCCTGCTTGATCAGCTCCTTGGGCGGTACGAACGGCTTCTTGAACTTGATGGGCGGAAAGGTGTCGTCGACCTGCATGTGATGCGGCAGCTTGTCTTCCAGGAGGTCGAATACCGTCATGTCCGGCAGCACCACGTGGTTGGTCCGCACATACTCGTCCCAGAGCGCCAGCATCTCGAGGAGCTTTTGGGGCTCCTTGTCGGCGAGGTTGTGCTTTTCGGCAAGGTCGTCGCGCAGGTTGTACAGCTCCCAGCCGCCGGTTCCGTACGGCTTTATGTTGCGCACGAGCTTCCAGTCCCCTTTGCGGATGGCCCGGTTCCCCGCGAGCTCCCACCCCAGCCAGTCATCCTTGCCGCGCACCGCCTCGCTCCTGGCGGAGAGGAGCGGGATCAGGGATTTCCCCTGGATCTTCTGCACCGGTTTGCCGTTGTAGGTCTCCGGTACCTTTACACTGGCCAGTTCCAGGATGGTGGGCGCCAGGTCCATGACGTGAAGGAGGCTGTTGTTGATGGTGCCGGGTTTTTGCTGCACGCCCTTACCCGCGATGATGAGCGGGGTCCGGATGCCGCCTTCGGAGGCGAACATCTTGTGGTCGCGCAGCGGCGTGGCGGAGAGCTGCGCCCAGGCCGGGCCGTAGGTCACCTCGGAGTTGGGCCTGCCCCAGGCGTTGGGGTGGGTCTGCGAATAGTTGCGCGCGTAGAAGAGGAAGTCGCGGGTGCCGGGGACGCTGGCGATGGTGGCCGCGATGTCGTTTCCTTCCGCGCCGTTGTCGGAGAAGAAGATGAAGAGGGTGTTGTCGTACTCGCCAATTTTCTTGAGATAGTCGAGCAGGCGGCCGGTCTCCTGATCCATGTTTTCGGTGAGGCTGGCATAGAGGGCCATCTTGCGTCCCAGCACCACCCGGGTGGCGGGGGCGAAATCGTCCCAGACCGGCACGTACCAGAGACGGTCGGCAAGCTCGGTGTTCTGCGGGACGATCCCCAGTTCCTTCATCCGGGCCAGCCGTTCTTTACGCAGATCCGTCCAGCCCACCTCGTATTTCCCCTCGTACCTCCTGAGCCAGGAGTCGGGGAGATGATAGGGGGCGTGCGGCGCCTGGTGGGCCAGGTAGGCGAAGAACGGTTTGCCGTCCTTGCGGTTGGACTCGATGTAGCTGATCATCTTGTCCACGTAGAACTCGGTGGCGTAATGGAAGTCGGGCGGCAGCTTGACCAGGTACTTGCCGTCTTCGGTGTAGGGCGTCTTCGGTTCGCCGGCGCCGACCCCCAGCATGTCGTCGAAGTAGCTCGATTCCCCTTCCATCATGGAGAAGTCGCGCTCGAAGCCGCGGGCGCGCGGGATGAGGTCGGGCTGTTTGCCGAGGTGCCACTTGCCCGCCATGTAGGTGTGGTAGCCGGAGTCCCGCAACAGGTTCACGAAGCTCACCACCTCCCTGTTCATGTACCCCTCGTGCCCCGGCTCCTCCCGCTGGCTGGGCGCCAGCATCTCCGCCATGTTGCCCATCCCGGCGATGTGGCTGTCGGTCCCGGTGAAGAGCATGGAACGGGTGGGGGAGCAGGCGGCGGCGGTGTGGAAATCGCTGAACCTGACGCCGGACTTGGCCAGGCCGTCGAAGACCGGCGTGTTGATCTCGCCGCCGAAGGCCCCCAGGTCCGAGTAGCCCAAGTCGTCGGCCACTATCATGACGATGTTGGGACGCTTGCTCTCGGTCTTTTCAGGCGGCGAATCTGCCGCTGCGGCGAGCGCCGCGTTGGCGAGGAAAACTGCGACCAGGACGGCAAAGCGTCTTGTCGACCGCGTGATGTTTCTCATCCCGGGTCCCTCCTATGGTGATTAAATTTAAAAAACCTTGCGGCCGCGGCCACTCTCCCGGGAGATCTTCAGCAGGAGCGCGGGGGCGGCCGGGTAATCGGGGTGGTCCACGATAAGTTTGGTCAGGGTCTGTGCCGCCTCATCC
>NZ_DATFBA010000286.1:0-7383 GCF_035254065.1 Geomonas sp. | reverse complement strand
CGGCCTTGCCGCCGGCGGGGAGCGTCTTGTAGAAGGTGAGCTGGGCATCCGGCGGAGGTGTCTTGGGCTGGGCTGCGGCCGGCGCTGCCTCGTCCTTCTTCACCGGCTGTACCGCCGAGGCAGGCACCTGACCCTTGCGCGGCCCCTTGAAGATGAGCCAGCCGGTCAGCATGCCGGCACCGAAGGTGCCGACCAGGACGGCGATCGACAGCAGCGCGAACATGCCGGAAGACTCCTTGCGGGGCCTGTTCTTCTGCACGGGCTTGCGCTCCATGCTCTCCCGGACCTTCCTCTTTTCGCTGTAATCCATCACCATGGCGACCTCCCGTCTACATCCTCTCCGGAGCCGAGATCCCGAGCACCGTCAGGGCGTTCTTCAGGACCACCGCCGTGCAGTGCAGAAGGAACAGACGGGCGTTGGTCAGCGCGGGCTCCTCGGTGATCACCCGGCTTTTGTTGTAGAAGCTGTGGAACTCGCCGGCCAGGTCCTGCAGGAAGTAGGTGATGCGGTGCGGCTCGAAGTTGAGTGCGGCGGACTCCAGCGTCTCGGGGTACAGGGAGAGCTTCTTGATCAGGGCCAGGTCGTCGGCGCTCTCCAGCAGGTCCAGGTTCACCTTTTCGAAGTCGGGCTGCACCCCCCTCTCCCGGGCGGTGTCGAAGATGCTCTTGATGCGGGCGTGGGCGTACTGCACGTAGTAGACCGGGTTGTCGGCGCTCTGACGCTTGGCGAGCTCCAGGTCGAAGTCGAGCTGGCTGTCGGAGCGGCGCATCAGGAAGAAGAAGCGGGCGGCGTCGCGGCCGACCTCGTCCACCACCTCTTTCAGGGTGACGAACTCGCCGCTCCTGGTGGACATCGCCACCGGCGCGCCGTCGCGCAGGAGCGCGACCAGCTGCACCAGGATGATCCCCAGGTCCTCCGCCTTGCGGCCAAGCCCCTGGACAACCGATTTCAGCCTGGGGACGTAGCCGTGGTGGTCGGCGCCCCAGACGTCGATGACCCAGTCGAAGCCGCGGGCGAACTTGTCGCGATGGTAGGCGATGTCGGAGGCGAAGTAGGTGGTAACCCCGTTGCTTCTCACCACCACGCGGTCCTTGTCGTCACCGAAGGCGGTGGTGCGGAACCAGAGTGCACCCTCCTCCTCGTAGATGTGCCCCTTCTCCTGCATCTCCTTGATGGCCGAGGGGACCTTGCCGTCGTCGAACAGCGACTGCTCCGAGAACCAGTTGTCGAAGCGGATGCCGAAGTCCTTGAGGTCGTCGTCGATCCCCTTCAGGATCAGGTCGCCCCCCATCTTGGCGAAGAAGGCCACCCCCTCCTCCTGGGGCGCGTGCAGGAAGCGGTCGCCGTGCTTGGCGATGGCGTCGCGGGCGATGTCCTTGATGTAGTCCCCCTGGTAGCAGTTCTCGGGGAAATCCACCTTCTCGCCCAAAAGCTCCTTGTAGCGGAGCAGACCCGAGAGTCCCAGGGTGTTCATCTGGTTGCCGGCGTCGTTGATGTAGTATTCGCGCTGGACCTGGAAGCCCGCGGCGGTCAACAGCGAGGCAACCGCGTCGCCGGTCGCCGCGCCGCGCCCGTGGCCGATATGCAGTGGGCCGGTCGGGTTCGCGCTCACGAACTCCACCTGCACCTTCTTGCCGGCACCGACCGTGCTCTTGCCGAACTCGTCGCCTGCGGTATCGATGCTGGTAAGCACCTTCCTCCAGGCGGAGTCCTTGACGAAGAAGTTGATGAAGCCGGGGCCGGCGATCTCCAGGGATTCGATCAGATCCGAGCTCCCGGCCAGCTTGTTCACTATGATTTCGGCGATAGCCTTGGGAGCCTTGCGCTCCGCCTTGGCCATCTGCATGGCAACGTTGGTGGCGAAATCGCCGTGCTCGGCGTGCGCCGGCTTTTCCACGTTAATGGCAGGGACCGCCCCCGAGGTGAGCGTGCCGTCGGCGAAACACCCCTCGATACCTTTCAGGATGCATGCGCGCAGCTGCTCCTTCATATCTTCTCCCCCTTTTCCTGTTCCGGTTCCGTCTCGGGAACCTCCTTGATGCTGATGTCCCTGCTGAAGTCCGGGCAGCGGGCGCCGCCGTCCGTGACGCAGAATTTCTTGGCGCAGTTCTCACGCCAGGCACAGATAACGCAATGCTGTTTGCTCACGTGCGGACTCCTCCGGGAATGTGAATTGTTGAAGCCGTAATCGTTTCACCCCTTCGACAGGCTCAGGGCGAACGGCTTTACAGTACCGAGCCACCTCGCCGTTCGTGCTGAGCTTGTCGAAGCACCTGCCGTTCGTGCTGAGCCCGTCGAAGCAGGCGGCAATCGGCTATCTTGGCGGCGCCGGCTTCCCTCACCCTGGCCCTCTCCCGCAGGGAGAGGGAGTGTCGACTGAGCTTGGCGAGGCTCGCCGAGTCAGGGCTTTTTGCCGGCGCTCTGCTGGGGCTGCACGGCCACACCCTTCTCGGCCTTCTTCTGCTCCGCCTTCGGATCGGCCGGCTTCTGGTCCTTGGGGTCCGCCGGCTTCGCTGCCGCCTGGGGAGTGGGCGCCGGGCCCTTGCCGGGGAACTGGTAGATCACCTCGTTGCCGCGCACCAGGCCGAAATCCCTGCGGGCGATGCTCTCCAGGTAGCGGCGGTCGGACTGCAGCGCGGCGATCTCCCTTTTCAGCCGGTCGTTCTCGCCCTGCACCTCCAGCAGGCGCTTCTGCATCTCGTCGCGGTCCCGGTGCAGATGATTGATGCGCAACAGCCCGCGGTCCCCGAATACGGTGAAGTAGAGGATGAAGGCTATGATCGCCAGAGGTGTCAGGTACAACCGTTTCTGCATGTGCTACCCCGCGGAAAGAACGGAGTCGAAGTACTCGATGGTCTGCCGGAGCCCCTCGTCGACCGCAACCGTCGGCTCCCAGCCGAGCATCTCCTTGGCCAGCGAGATGTCGGGCTGCCGCTGCTTGGGATCATCCGCGGGCAGAGGCTTGTAGACGATGCGGGAGCGCGAACCGGTGAGCGCGATGATCTTCTTGGCGAACTCGAGGATGGTGGTCTCTGTGGGGTTGCCGAGGTTCACCGGACCGGTGAAGCCGGGGCGGTCCATCATGCGCAGCATCCCCTCCACCAGGTCTGAAACGAAGCAGAAGGAGCGGGTCTGCTCCCCCTGGCCGTAGACGGTGATGTCCTCCCCCTTCAGGGCCTGCAGGATGAAGTTGGAAACCACCCGCCCGTCGTTTTCCGCCATCTTGGGACCGTAGGTGTTGAAGATCCTGATGATCTTGACGTCCACGTTGTTCTGCCGGTGATAGTCCATCATCAGCGTCTCGGCGACACGTTTCCCCTCGTCGTAGCAACTCCTGACCCCCAGGGTGTTCACGTTCCCCCAGTACGATTCCGGCTGGGGATGTACCTGCGGGTCACCGTACACCTCAGAGGTTGAGGCCTGCAGTATCCTGGCCCGCACCCTCTTGGCGAGCCCCAGCATGTTGATGGCGCCCATCACGCTGGTCTTGGTGGTCTTCACCGGGTTGTACTGGTAGTGGATGGGCGAAGCCGGGCAGGCCAGGTTGAAGATCCGTTCCACCTCCAGGAGGATCGGCTGGGTCACGTCGTGACGGATCAGCTCGAAGCGGCGGTTCTCCATCATGTGCATGATGTTGCGCTTGTTTCCGGTGAAGAAGTTGTCCAGACAGATGACGTCGTGACCTTCATCCAGAAGCCTCTCGCAAAGATGTGAACCGATGAAGCCCGCCCCGCCGGTGACCAGAATACGCATAACATCTCCAAAAGAAACAGTTCAATGTTCTATGTTCCATGTTCCAGGTTAACGGCAACGGCCGAGACGCTCACGGCATTAGCGGTAACCGTAGGACACTGAGCACGGAAGGGGTTATTCCATCTCGCAGCAGGCCGCGCCGTTTCTGCCGATGGGGAGGTATTCGATGCCGAGCTGGCGCATCCGCTCCGGACGGTACAGGTTCCTGCCGTCGAAGATAAGCGGGTTGATCAGCAGGCTGGTGATGCGGTCGAAGTCGGGGTTTCTGTACTCGTTCCATTCGGTGATGATCACCAGGCCGTCGGCGCCGTTCAGGGCGTCGTACTGGTTGGCGCTGTAGGTGATCCGGTCGCCGAAATGCTTCTTGGCCTCGTTGATCGCCTCCGGGTCGTGCGCGCGCACCTGCGCCCCCGATGCCAGCAGGTGATTGATGATGGTCAGCGAGGGGGCCTCCCTCATGTCGTCGGTGCGGGGCTTGAAGGAGAGGCCCCAGACGGCGATGCTGCGACCGGCCAGCGGCGTCTGGCTGCCGTCGCCCAACCGGCGGAGGATCTTGTCGGAAAGCACCTGTTTCTGGCGCTCGTTGGCGGTCTCCACCGCCTTCAGCAGCACGAAGTCGTAGCTGCACTCCTCAGCGGTCTTGACCAGCGCCTTGACGTCTTTTGGGAAGCAGGAGCCGCCGTAGCCGACCCCGGGGAAGAGGAAGTCGTAGCCGATGCGGGAGTCGGAGCCGATCCCCTCCCTCACCGCCATCACGTCGGCGCCCATCATCTCGCAGAGGTTGGCGATCTGGTTCATGAAGGTGATGCGGGTGGCCAGCATGGCGTTGGCAGCGTACTTGGTCATCTCGGCGCTTCTGATGTCCATCACCAGCATCCTGTTGGATTTGCGCATGAAGGCGGAGTAGAGCTCCTTCATGATCTCGGCGGTCCGCACGTTGTCGGTACCGATCACCACCCGGTCCGGCCTCATGAAGTCGTCGATGGCGGCCCCCTCCTTGAGGAATTCGGGGTTGGAGACTACGTCGAACTCGATCTGCACGCCGCGGCGTTCCAGCACCTCGTTGACTGCCGCCCGCACCTTGTCGGCGGTGCCGACCGGAACGGTGGATTTGTCGACGATGATCTTGAAGCTCTCCATGTGCTCGCCGATGGAGCGGGCCACCGAGAGGACGTACTGGAGGTCGGCCGAGCCGTCGGCGCCGGGAGGGGTACCGACCGCGATGAAGTTGACCAGGGACTCCTTGACGGCGTAGGCCAGATCGGTGGTGAAGGTGAGGCGTCCCTCCTCGCAGTTGCGCAGCACCATCTCCTTGAGCCCCGGCTCGTAGATGGGGATGACGCCGCGCTTGAGGCCCTCGATCTTCTCCTCGTCCACGTCCACGCAGATGACGTGGTTGCCGCTTTCGGCAAAGCAGGTGCCGGCGACCAGGCCAACATAGCCGGAACCGATGACGCATATCTTCATAGGAAGTCTCCTTCGATCATAGAAAATTAGCATTTTTGTATAGCACAAAGTGAGGGGGGAGGCCAGACTTTTCCCCCGGCGCCCGGCACTCTTAAGGAGCTCAGGCAGCCTGCCCCGCAGCCGAGCATAGAGAGGGGACTGGCTCCATAGGTGCCGGTCCCCCTTCCTCCTCCTAAACCGGGCCTGTCCAGGGGGACAGGCACCTGCGGAGCCAGTCCCCGGGGTCCGCGGTCACCCTGTTCACTTCTCCACCTGCAGCTCCCGGGATAGCGCGGCGAACTCCTCCAAGGAAAGGGTCTCCCCTCTCCTGCCGCCGTCGATGCCGGAACGGGTAAGGGCCTCCTGCAGGAAGCCGTCGCCCTCGTCGAGGCCGGCCGAGCGCAGGGAGTTCAAGAGGGTCTTGCGGCGCTGGTTGAAGGCCCCCTTGACCAGCCGGCTGAAGAGGCGCTCATCCCCCACCTCCACGCGGGGAGCGGCCAGCGGGGTGAAGCTCAAGACGGCGGAATCGACCTTGGGGACGGGTCGGAAGGCGCCGGGCCTGACGATGAATTCCCGGCGGATGTCGAAGTGGAGCCTGAGCAGCACGGTGAGGGCACCGTACTCCTTGCAGTTGGGGGGGGCCGTCAGCCGGTCCCCTACCTCCTTCTGCAGCATCAGCACCAGCCGCTCGAAGAGGGCGTTGCACTCCAGGAAACGGAACAGCACCTGCGAGGAGATGTTGTAAGGGAGGTTGGCGGCCACCTTCCACTTCCCACCCGGATTGCGGTCGGTGAGCAGCTTCTCGAGATCGACCCGCAGGATGTCGCCGTGGCCGATCTCCACGTTGGGCGCTCCCTGGAATTGGGTGTTCAACAGGGGGAGCAGGTCCCGGTCCCACTCGATGGCCAGGAACCGGGCACCGCTGGCGGCGAGCCGCTTGGTGAGGGCTCCCCTGCCGGGGCCCACCTCCAGGATGGAATCCTCTTCGGTGGGGGCGACGCAGGCGACGATCCGGTCCAGCACGCTCTCGTCGACCAGGAAGTTCTGCCCGAGCGCCTTCTTGGCGCGCATCTTTTCCATCAGCACAACTCCTTGAAACGTGCGGCCAACCGGTCCAGCGGCCAGACCGGCAGGGCGTCCAGGTCGAAGCCGCTCCTGAAGCCGGTGCTCAGGTAGTAGTCGCCGGGGACCGCGATCATGGCGGCGTTGTCGGCACACAGGGGGGGGGCGGGGATGAACAGTTCGACCCCCTGCCGGTCCGCGAAGGCGCGCATGGAGCGCCGAAGCCCGCTATTGCAGGCGACCCCGCCCGCCACCACCAGACGCTTGATGCCGGTGGCGGCGACCGCGGCGGCGGTCTTCCTGGTCAAGACGTCGCAGACCGCTTCCTGGAAGGAGGCCGCCAGGTCGTTGAGGCCGGCCGCTCTGGCCTCGGGGTGCTTGTTCAGGTGGGTGAGCACCGCCGTCTTCAACCCGGAGAAGCTGAAGTTGTAGGTACCGTCATGGAGAAGCGGCCGAGGAAACTTGATGGCGTTGGCATCACCGGAGGCGGCAAGCCGGTCGATGGCGACCCCTCCCGGGTACGGCAGTCCGATCAGCTTGGCGACCTTGTCGAAGGCCTCGCCGGCCGCGTCGTCCACGGTCTGCCCCAGGGTGGTGTAGCGCCCCACCCCGTCCACCCGGTACAGGTGCGAATGCCCGCCGGAAACGGCCAGCGCGATGAAGGGGAACTCCACCGGCTGCTCCAGGAAGACCGCCAAGAGGTGCCCCTCGATGTGGTTAACCCCCACCAGCGGGATTTTGCGCCCCAGGGAGAGCCCTTTTGCCGCCGAAATGCCGACCAGGAGCGCGCCGGCCAGCCCGGGTCCCTGGGTAACCGCCACCCCTTCCAGTTCGTCCAGGCCAACCGAGGCCTCGCGCAGCGCCTGTTCGACCACCAGGGAGACCGCCTCCAGGTGCTGGCGGGAAGCGATTTCCGGCACAACGCCGCCGTACTCGGCATGGACGTCGATCTGGGAGGCGACCACGCTGGAGAGGACGGTGCGGCCGTCCCGGACCACGGCGGCAGCCGTTTCGTCGCAGGAAGATTCAAGGGAAAGCAGTAGCATAGAAAAAATAAGAGAGGGCACTTAGGCAGTGCCCCCGGCTCCTCCAAAGGGTAATGAACAGTTTCAGCTTTTGCC
>NZ_DATFBA010000285.1:0-2315 GCF_035254065.1 Geomonas sp. | reverse complement strand
GCAGAACTTCTCTACCCCAGCTTTGCGCCGTTTGTTACCGCCTGCTCGGGCACGGCCAGCACCACCTCGCCGCTCTCACGATAGAACCCGCATACCAGGAACTCCGACTTCATCGGGCCGATCTGCTTGACCGGGAAGTTGACCACCCCGATGATTTGGCGGCCAAGGAGCTCTTCCTTGGTATAGAGGTCGGTTATCTGGGCGCTGGATCGCCTCAGGCCGATCTCGCCGCCGAAGTCAGCGGTTACCTTGTAGGCGGGCTTTCGTGCTTCGGGGAAATCCTCGACAGCTACGATGGTGCCTGCTCGTAGTTCCACTTGCTCGAAGTCACTCCAACTGATGGTTTTCACTGTTCCTCCTTGTATGCACTCCCCATAGAAGCAATCCACCCTGTCCCCCCTTTATCAAGGGGGGGACGCTGTGCGGAAGATGATTGCGGATCGAATTTGGTTTTCTATCATGGCTTGATAATTCGTGGCAAAGGGAAACGTCCTTGGAACCTCACCCCAACCCTCCCACGCAGGGGGAGGGAGAGTTTGGGGTGGCTGAACTAAGTTGCCTAAGCATGTCACGACGGTCATGCACAGGTTTGGTCAATGAGGAGGTAAGAGTTAGAAGTTTTCATAACGGCAACAATTCGTTCAATTTGATCGACAAAGCCGTTGACGTAGCGGGATTTGCGGTGTTATTCTCACCCGTTTCAATTTTTATTCCTCACCGTGCAGAGTTTCCACTCAGCCGGCTGGAAAATACAATGACAATAGGAGTCGCCCTGTGAAAAGAAGAATCTCTTTGGCCTCAGCAGTACTAGCGGTTGCCCTCTCGGTTTCCTCGGTCTTCGCAGCCCCTGCCCCCCCCCTGATCGGCGTGTCGAAGATCGTCTCGCACCCCGCCCTCGATGCCGTTGAGAAGGGTCTCCAGGACGAACTGGCCTCCCTCAAGGTGAACGCGCAGTTCGACCTGCAGAACGCCAACGGCGACTCCAACACCGCCGCCTCCATCGCCAATAAGTTCAAGTCCGAAAATGTAGCCGTGGCTGTCGGCATCGCTACCCCGACCGCCCAGGCTCTGGTGAACACCCTGAAGACCACACCGGTCGTCTTCTCGGCGGTCACCGATCCGGTCAAGGCCGGGCTGGTAAAATCCGTCAGCAAGGGGAGCAAACATGTGACCGGGGTCTCCGACATGACTCCGGTGAAACAGCAGATCGAGCTGCTACTTAAGATGAAGAAGGTGAAGAGGCTGGGCCACATCTACACCAGCTCGGAGGAAAATGCCGTGGTGCTCGCCGGCGTGGTGAAACAGGCGTGCAAGGACCTCCACATCGAGTTCGTGGAGACTACCGTCTCCAAGTCCTCCGAGGTGAAAGAGGCGATGCAGTCCATCATCAGAAGGGTTGACGCCGTCTACATCAGCACCGACAACACCGTGGTCTCCGCCATGTCCGCCGTTACCGACGTGGCCATGAAGAACAAGGTGCCGGTCATGTCCGCTGATCCCAGCTCCGCCGAAAAGTTCCCGGTGCTCGCCGCCTGGGGCTTCGACTACTACAAGATGGGCCGGGTCACCGGCAAGATGGTTGCCGAGATCCTGAAAGGTAAGCACCCGGAGCAGATGCCGACCCGCTTCATGACCAAGGCATCGGACGTGGACCTGCTGATCAACCTGGACGTGGCCAAGAAACTTGGTCTTACCGTGCCTCAGGACCTGGTGAAGAGCGCCAACAAGGTGGTCCAGAACGGGAAGGTCGTGGCGAAGAAGTAACACTCAAAGCAAATCCCCCCTGTCCCCCCTTTATCAAGGGGGGGACCTCTTCGCGAGATCAGCGCTCATCATGTGACGAAGACGCCATAGCGAGGATGATCTCATCTGCCTGAAAGGATCGAAGGGAAGTTTCTTTATGATTGAAGGTATTTTCGTAGAAGGTCTCATTTACGGCATCATGGTGCTCGGGGTGTTCATCACCTTCCGGGTGCTCGACTTCCCCGACCTCACGGTGGACGGCTCGTTCCCGCTGGGCGCCGCCATCATGGCTACCTGCCTGCTTGCCGACGTGAACCTCTGGCTGGCGCTTTTGCTCGCCTTCGTGGGGGGTGCACTGGCCGGCTATGTGACGGCGCTGATCCACAACCACCTCAAGGTGCCGAACCTGCTGGCCGGTATCCTCACCATGACCATGCTCTACTCGGTCAACATCCGGGTGCTGGGCAACCGCGCGAACGTGCCGCTCCTCAACCACGACACCGTGCTCACCCTGATATCCTCCAAGCTTGAGGGGATCGTCCCCGAGGAGTACCAGGTGCTGGTCTTCTTCG
>NZ_DATFBA010000284.1:0-10070 GCF_035254065.1 Geomonas sp. | reverse complement strand
GTGGGGATCCGGGTGGTGGGCCTCAACAAGTACTTCGGCGAGACCCATGTGCTAAAGGACATCGACCTGGAGATCTTCGCCGGCGAGACCTTCTGCATCATCGGCCCCTCGGGCACCGGCAAGAGCGTGCTCCTAAAGCACATCGTGAAGCTGGAGACGCCGGATAGCGGCGAGATATACATCGACGGCATCCCCATCTTCTCCAGCAAGGGGGCCCACGCCGGGCGCGATTACCGCTACAGCATGGTCTTCCAGTCTTCCGCGCTCTTCAACTCGCTTACCGTGGGTGAGAACGTGGGGCTGTGGCTGAGAGAGAAGAGGGTCTGCAGGGAGCAGCGCATCCGGGAGATCATCGCGGAGAAGCTGGAGATGGTAGGGTTGGCCGGCAGGGAGGGACTACGGACCTCGGAGCTCTCCGGCGGCATGAAGAAGCGGGTCGCCATCGCCCGCTCGCTCGCCATGAACCCGGACCTGATCCTCTACGACGAGCCGACCGCCGAGCTGGACCCGGTCACCACCGACGAGCTTGCCAACACCATCCTGAAGCTCAAGGAGACCACCAAGAACACGACGGTGATCGTCACCCACGACCTGAACTTCGCGCTCTACATCTCCGACCGCATCGCCATGATGCACGGCGGGAAGATCGTGGAGGTAGGCACCCCGCGCGAGATCAAGCAGAGCCAGAATCCCATCGTGCGCGGGTTCATCTACACCACCACCAAGGGGATACGAGGAGAGTAGATGACTTTGGCTAGGCGACTTGGCCGCATCGCAGTCTGTGCCCTGGGGGCCGTCGCCCCGCTTTTGCTCTTCTCCTGCGCGGAACTCAAGCAGAGCAAGCCGATTTTGCCCATGCATGAATACGAGCGGATGATCGTGGGGAGGCTGGACGCCGACTACGTCGGCACCGCCAACTGCGTTTCCAAGTGCCACGCCCACGACAAGATCTCCAACGACTTCAGCCACAGCGTGCACGGCGAGCAGATCAAGCCGGAGACCGGCCTGCCGCTGGTCAACTGCGAGTCCTGCCACGGCCCGGGTTCACTCGCCATCACCCACCTAAGCGATGACCGCGAGAAGAACAGCGAAGAAAAGAAGAAGTGTGACACCACCACCTTCCTCGACCTGATGCGCCTCCCCCCCCAAGCCCAGTCGCTCATCTGCCTCAAGTGCCACTCCGCAGCCTCCATTCCCGCGCTCGCCTTCTGGAATGCGAGCCCCCACGCCGTCAACGACGTGAGCTGCTTCGACTGCCACAAGCTCCACAAGGGGCC
This sequence comes from Geomonas sp., assembly GCF_035254065.1. GTDB lineage: Bacteria > Desulfobacterota > Desulfuromonadia > Geobacterales > Geobacteraceae > Geomonas. Next base: position 8,793 of record NZ_DATFBA010000284.1, on the reverse strand, counting down.
CCAGCAGAAAGTGTCCCGCGAGCAGATGGCGGAGCTCTGCTACGGCTGCCACCCCGAGGTCAAGGCGGAGAACTCCCTCTTCTCCCATCACCCGATCAGGGAGAAGAAGATGGTCTGCGTCGACTGCCACGAGGTGCACGGCTCCATCCTCCCCAAGCTCCTCAGGGGGAACTCGGTCAAGGATACCTGCACCCGCTGCCACATGGAGAAGCAGGGACCCTTCGTCTTCGAGCATGCCGACGTGACCGAGAACTGCCTCAATTGCCACACCCCGCACGGCTCGGTGAACAGTCCGCTTTTGAACGCCTCGATGCCGTTTCTCTGCATGCAGTGCCACGCGGGCCACCTGGCCAGCAACACCGCCGGACTGAAACAGCTCTTCACCAACCGCTGCACGGACTGCCATTCCCAGGTCCACGGCAGCGATGCGCCCTCCCCGGGCATCACCGGTAACGGAAGCATGCGTCAATAACCGCAGGAGTCGGAAGGTGACCAGAGCCCTCGAACGAGCCTCGACCATGATAGTGCCCCTGCTTCTTCTGCTGTTGACCGCCGGCAAGGTGGCGGCTGCGGAGGGAAAGCTCCGGGACCTCCCCCAGCACACTGACGCCTCTGCTGTGGAGGCCCCGGCCGCAGAGGTCCCGTCTGTGGAGACCCCGTCTGTGGAGACCCCGTCTGCGGAGACCCAGGCACACCCGGAGGAAGAGCGGCATGTGGAGCAGCTGATCCAGCAGGGTGGCTATCTCGGCTACAATGGGGTGGCCGTGAGCGGCCACGGCGGCAACGCCGAGCCCTACGGCTTTCTCCGCTCCAGCCCCGGCGGCGGGCTCTTCTATCGCAGCCTTAAGCAGGACTCCAATCTCGAACTGGAGGGTAACTTCCTCAACGAGCACGACTACCACGGCGACCTCCTGCTCGACTACAAGGGGGACTACCGTCTGCATGCCCGGACCGAGTCGCTCTACCACAACCTCAATCGCGACATCCTCTTCTCCCCCAATTTCCAGGCCGGCAGGACCGACGCCCCCACCCCCGCCCTCTACCAGGCCATCCAGGACCCTCCCCAGGACTACGGGATATCCGTGCAGCAGTCCAGCGCCGACTTCAGGTACCGGCTGCACAACTACCCGCTGCACGTGAATATCGGCTATTGGAGGCTGGTCAGGGAGGGGAACAAGCAGCTGCGCTTCGCCGACACCGCCTTCGAGGGAACCCCCAACACCGTCTACGCCCTCCGGCAGGGGTTGGACCAGCTCACCCAGGAGTGCCGCATCGGCATGGACGCCCACCTCGGACCGGTGGATGTCATCTACGACTTCAAGTTCAGGACCTTCGAGGACCGTGAAGCGACGCCGCTCGCCGACTACGTGCCGCGCAACACCGTCAGCGGCGCCCCCGATTTCCTGGGGGGGATCCAGCAGCACAACCAGAACCCCGACAGCCGGTACTACTCCCACACCGTAAAGCTGCATACCTCGCTCTCCGGCGGCCTGGTGGGCAGCGGCGCCTACAGCATCGAGCAGCGGGAAAACCGCTCCAGCCTCACCGATTTCAGCGGCACCAAGCACCTCAAGGCGGACCTGCACAACGTGGCGGGGGACCTCGTCTACACACCCAGCAAGGAGTATTCGCTGGCGGTCAAGTACCGGCGCCAGGACCTCGACAACGACTACCGTAGCGTGATGCTCAACACCAGCTACGCGAACCCCGCCCTCCTGGTCAAGACCCCCATCAACACCAGCAAGGACCTGATCACCGTCATCTTCTCCTATCGTCCCCGGGTCGACCTCTCGGTGAACGCCGAGTACAAAGGGGAGTTCCAGCGCCGGGAGAACAACATCTCCTCCCAACCGAGCCAGGTAAGCTGGGCGCTCCCCGAGACCACCGACATCAACAAGGGGATACTCACCGTCAACTACCGCCCGGTCACCGGGGTCCGCTTCAGCGGCGAGTACAGCTACACCAATACGGACCATCCCTCCTACGGCAGCTCCTTCCAGCAGCAGCACCAGGGGAAGCTTTTGGGGACCTACACCCGCAGCAACAAATGGGGCGGCAGCGCCAACCTTATCGCGCGGCGCGAGTGGAACGACGACGTGGAGCACTTCCTGGTCAACTTCCCGCTGGACCCGCTCACCTACAGCAACTATCCGCTCACCTCCCGGGAGCGGACGGTGGTGAACGCCAATGGGGCCGTGTGGTGGGTCCCGGTCACCAGGCTGACGGTAGGGGCGAACTACGCCTTCTTGTACAACAACGTCGACCAGACCGTCCTTTTCACCTCGGTGGCCGTCGGCAGCCAGGCCGCTTCTAACTTCTACGACCGCTCCCACGTGTACGGCCTGACCGCCTCCTTCGCGGCCACCGAGCAGCTCGACCTCTCGCTCATGCTCCAGCAGGTCCGCTCGACCTCCGCCTTCCAGCCGGAGTTCAGGCTCTTCTCGGCCACCAGCAGCACGGCAGGCGTCGAGGAGATCACCAGGCTGGACACGGTGATAAGCCAGCTTTCCGCCAAGGGTGAATACCGTTTCACCAAGGCCATCTCCAGCTCGCTGGAATACGTGATCAAGGATTACGACGAGAAGAATCCATCCTACAGCTCCAACAACGGCACCGTCCACACTGTGTGGGCGACTGTGGCGGCGAAGTGGTGACTAAGAGGTAGACCCTGAGAGCGATCCGTATTATACTCCTGCTGCTCGCACTATCCGCAGTCATCCCTGCGTCGGACACCCGCGCGGCCGGCAAGCTGATCGCTGCCATCCTGACCTGCGATCTCCCCCGCTACCGCGAGGCGCACCGCGCCTTCATGAAGGCGCTGGTCCAGAAGGGGTATGATCAGAGCAACGTCGAGGTGATCACTCAGACCCCGAACCCGGACCCGATCTCCTGGGCCAACAGCATCCGAAAGTTCAACGCGATCGGGGCCGACCTGATCGTCGCCTACGGCGCGCCGGCCACCCTGACCGCTCTGCACGAGCGGGTCGAGATACCGGTGGTCTTCGCGGACGTCTACGGCCCGGTGGAGACCGGCGTGGTCCGGAGCATGACCTCCACCGGGCACAACATGACCGGGATCAGCTCCAAGGTCCCGCTGGTCACCCTGATCAAGACCATGGCCGAGCTGAAGCCGATGACCACGCTGGGGGTGATCTACTCCGCCAAGGAGGAAGGTTCCCTGGCGCAGTTGAAGGAGGTCCGGCGGATCGCGGCCGGCACCGGCACCATCCTGGTCGACGTCAACCTGGGAAGTCCCTCCGGTATCGATACTGTCCTGGCCACGCTCTTCTCCACCAAGGTCGACTGCATCTTCGTGACCGAGTGCACCTCCGGCAGCCGCGGCTTCGAGAAGATCGTGCACCGGGCGTCCGAGTTGAAGATCCCGGTCATCTCCCTCATTCCCGGTTCCGCACAGAAGGGGGCGCTGGTGTCGCTGGAGGCGGACCCGGTCGAGCAGGGGCAGATGGCCGCCGATTACGCTGCCCGCATCCTGGGTGGCAAGAAGGCCTCCCAATTGCCGGTCGCCACTCCCAAACGGGTGGACCTGGTGATAAACCTGAAGATGGCAAAGGCGCTGGACCTGCACGTTCCCTTCCCGGTACTCACTGCGGCTACCAGGGTTGTCAAATGACGCGGTTGAGGTGTTGATGAGAAAGATTTTGATCGTAGACGACGATGCTCCCTTCATCCAGGCTCTGCAGGCGCAGATCCAGTCGCTGTATCCGCTTTTGGACGTGCAGACCTGCACCGACCCCTTCCAGGCGCTGTCGATCATCAAGTCGGAGGCCATCGACCTTTTGATCGTCGATCTCGAGATGCCGGTGATGGACGGCACCAAGATACTCAGCTTCGCGACCTCGCTCGGCATGGACAAGAACAGGATCGTGATACTGTCGGGGCGTGACTCCGACTACCTGCACGAGCAGTTCCCGATGGGGACCTGCCTGGCGGTGCTCAACAAGTACGAGGCCAAGCAGAAGGCGGTTTTGGACATGATCTTCAACTCGATGCAGAGGAAGGCCGCGTCGAATTGAAGAATGCTCCCTCTCCCCCGGGAGAGGGTTGGGGTGAGGGAAGCCTCGCGTTAGGTACCAGGTTACACAAATATGAGTGTGCCGTTCGCCCTGAGCCTGTCGAAGGGGCTGGAACTTTATACGGCTTGCTCAGCTGCGCAAGGTTGGACGTGATGCTTCGACAGGCTCAGCACGAACGGCCCAACCTTTGAAACAGAAGAACCGGGAGAGGGTACTAGATGGGAAAGAACATGCGGTTGACCTGTTACGCACAGAAGCACAACAGGCCGGAGTGGGCGAAGTCGCTCACCGGGATCACCTTCGATCTTTTTTTCGCGGAATTGGCCCAGGAGCTGGAGCGTTTCGGGATCAACCTGGAGCGGCTGGATGACGACGGGCAGGTAATCGAGATAAACAGCTACAACGATCTACTCAACGCAGTGAGGATAGCCTCCCCCTCCGACGGTATCAGCAACATCTGCGTAGGCCATGTGATAGGGAAAAGCCCGCACCTGGACCCGCTGGAGGACATCAGGCGGGCGGTGAACCGGATCGCGTTCGCCCCGGAGACGGTAGCGCCGGACAGCGAGAACCGCAAGGTTTGCCATAACTGCGGATGCGGATGCTGAATTCTTAGAAGAGAAGGTGGAACGCTCATGGGGAAGGGCACGGGCTGGAGGCGAAAGCGGACAGTGCGAGCCTTTCCCCTTAGCTTTTTCCCGTTCAGGTGGGGGAAGGCGTGGCAGCGGGGGTGAAACCGAAGAGTTCGGCACGGACTTCGTTGCCGTCGACGGTGACGATGGCGTAGCTGGGGGTAAGTCCTTCCTTGAGGGGGCCGGGATTCACCAGCAGCATGCCCTGCGCCGAGTCCACCGCCGGCAGGTGGGTATGCCCGTAGAGCACCACGGTCGCCCCCACCTCCATCCCCCTTCCTATCAGGTTTCCCAGCCCCGCCTTCACGGATTGCCGGTTGCCGTGGGTTACCAGGACCCGGCACTCTCCGAACTCCAGGGTCAGCTCGCGCGGAAGCTGCGGCTCGTAGTCGCAGTTGCCGGCCACCTTGTGCACCGGCACCTCCAGCACCTGCTCCATCAGGCGCGCGTCGTCAGCGCCGTCTCCCAAATGGATGATATGGTCCACCGGGCCGGCCAGTTCGTGGGCCTTGAAGGCGTGGGAGGAGTTGCCGTGGCTGTCTGATATGACGAGTAGTTTCATGTCCTTGGAAGGTGGCCGGAAGGCCGGGCGTTTGACGATGAGCTGGGGGAGTTGCCCTTTCTGCGGCAGCGCCAGCTATTCGAATCCAATGGTGTAAAGTTTACCGGTGCTGGCGGCGTCTCGCGTTGCTTTTGACGTCAGCGTAAGGCGCTAAGTTCTGATATAGCCATTATTCTCGGTAATGACAAGCAAAAATATGCGGTGTGCAGTGGCGTCGGATGTTCACTCTTTTGGGGTGGCTTGATTCGGAGGGGGCATGAAGAGAAGATGGGTCATGTGGAGCGTGATTTCGGTGGTCGTCTTGCTGCTTCTGTTCGGCGCCTGCGTGATAGTTGCCACCGCCCTGTTCGGTGACAAGGACCAGCTGGTGAGCGAGGGGGTGGGGCTGGTCGAGGTCAAGGGGCTGATAGTTGACGGGCAGGAAACGGTCCGGCAACTGCGCGCGCTGAGGAAGGATAAACGGGTCAAAGCCGTGGTGGTGCGGGTGGATTCCCCTGGCGGGGTGGTCGGCCCCTCCCAGGAGATCTCGGCGGAGGTGAAGGGGCTCGCCAAGGTCAAGAAGGTGGTGGTCTCCATGGGGAGCGTCGCCGCCTCCGGTGGTTACTACGTCTCGGCCCCCGCCACCGTCATCTATGCCAATCCCGGCACCATCACCGCCAGCATCGGGGTGCTGATGAAGTTCTCCAACATCGAGGGGCTGATGGGGAAGGTGGGGATGAAATCGTTCACCCTGAAGACCGGCAAGTTCAAGGACGTGGGCTCCCCGTGGCGGGAGATGACCCCCGAGGAGAGGCAGATGCTGCAGAGCGTGATCGACAGCACGCACTCCCAGTTCGTGAAGGCGGTGGCCGAGGGGAGGCGGCTGCCGGTCGAGCAGGTCAGGCAGATCGCCGACGGCAGGATAATGTCCGGTGAGCAGGCGCTCGCCCTCAAGCTGGTGGACAGGCTCGGCACCCTGCAGGACGCCATCGCCGAGGCAGGCCGCCTGGGAGGGATCCAGGGCGAGCCGGAACTGATCCGGCCTCCCAAGAAGAAAACCCGTGCCTGGGACCTGCTGGTGGAATCGGCAGCCGAGCGGCTGGGGATCCTTTCCCAAGGGGAGAGCGGGGTGAGCGTGGATTATCGGCTGGGAACCGGATGGTAGACAGGGGGGATTTGCTTCTGCCGTTGGCTCTTGATTGAGGCAGCCAAAATGAAAGAATCCTTCCGCTAACCTCGCAATGCGGAACACGAAACGGAATTCTAATTTGTCTTGACAAAATCACCTCCATCTATATACTGAGAAGCTTTGAAAAAGGGGGAATCCTTTGAAGATACGCGTCGACGACGTCAAGAAGAAGCGGATCGAGCTGATCGAAGAGGAGCCCGCGGAACATTACCCGAGCCTGGCCGAGATGGAGCAGGCGGGAGAGTGCAGTTTCACCTCTCCACTGCGCGCCCAGTTGTCCGCCATCTGGGAGTACGACCACGTGAGGGTGGCTGGCAGGGTTGAGACCAGCGTGCGACTCTCCTGTTCGCGCTGCCTGGCCGACTATGACTTGCCGCTTGCCTCCGACTTCACCATTTTCTACACCCAATCGAAGGGCGAAAGCCTGGACGAAGAGGTGGAACTCACCGACGAGGAGCTGATCTCTGCCTCCTACTCCGGTGACGAGATAGATGTGGATCCCGAGATAGCCGAACAGGTGATGCTCGAGGTCCCTTTCAAGCCGCTTTGCAGCGAGAGCTGCCGCGGTCTTTGCACACAGTGCGGCGCTGACCTCAACGCCGGCGAGTGTGGCTGCGACCGTGGCGAGATCAACTTGAAGATGGCTGCCCTGAAGAAGATCAAGATAGAAAAGTAAAAGGAGAACACCATGGCTGTACCTAAGAAGAAAACTTCCAAATCCCGCAAGAACATGAGAAGGGCACACGACTTCCTGACCGCTCCCACCGTCTCCACCTGCCCCCAGTGCAAGGCCCCCAAGCTTCCGCATTGCGTCTGCCCCTCCTGCGGTACCTACAAAGGTCGCCAGGTGCTGAAAGCCGAAGAGCTCTAATCTTAGGCTCAAGCTTCTGTCGTGACCTGTACGGAATCCGCTGCTAGGGGAAATATGAGAGTTGCTGTCGATGTGATGGGGGGCGACAACGCCCCTCAGGTTGAGGTCGAAGGTGCTGTCGCCGCGGCCAGGGAGTTCGGCGTGCCGGTCACCCTGGTCGGAGACCTTGAAAGGGTGAAGGCCGAACTCGCCCGCTACAACATCAGCGGGCTTGATATCGACCTGTGGCATGCCTCCGAAGTGGTGGGCATGCACGATTCCGCCTCTGATGCGGTGCGCAAGAAGAAGGATTCCTCCATCCGGGTGGCCTACGAGCTGGTGAAGGACGGCAAGGCTTGCGCCGTGGTCAGCGCGGGTAACTCCGGCGCCACCATGGCGGCCGGCATGTTCGTCATGAAACGGATGAAGGGGATCGACCGGCCGGGCATCGCCCAGATCTTCCCGACCCTGCATGGCAAGACGCTGGTGCTGGACGTGGGCGGCAACGTGGACTGCAAGCCGATCCACCTGGTGCAGTTCGCCCTGATGGGCGAGGTGTACGCGCGCTTCGTGATGGGGATCCCGTCCCCCCGGGTGGGCCTCCTTTCCAACGGGGAGGAGGATTCCAAGGGGAACGAGCTTACCCGCGAGACGAGCATCCTTCTGCGCGAGCAGCCCATCAACTATGTGGGCTACGTGGAAGGGCGCGACATCTTCAACGGCACGGTCGACGTGGTGGTCACCGACGGCTTCGTCGGCAACGTGGTGCTGAAAGTTTCCGAAGGGCTCGCCGAGGCCGTGGGCAAGATGCTCAAGGCCGAGATCAAAAGCAGTCTCCTGTCCCAGATCGGCTACCTCCTCTCCCGCAAGGCGTTCAACAACTTCAAGAAAACTGTCGATTATGCGGAGTACGGCGGGGCGCCTCTGCTCGGGATCAACGGCGTGGGCATGATCTGCCACGGCGGCTCCAATCCCAAGGCGATCAAGAACGCCATCCGCTTTGCCCATGACTATGCATTGAAAGGGGTCAACAACCGTATGGCTGAAAAGCTGGACGAGAGTTTCCCCACATCCGCACGTGAGCGGGAGGTTGCTCAAGCGCCCGACGGCGGTAAGGAGAGGGTAGCCTAATGATTCGCGCCAAGATCACCGGCACCGGTTCCGCGCTTCCGGAAAAGGTGCTGACCAACTTCGACCTGGAAAAGATGGTCGACACCACCGACGAGTGGATCGTCACCCGCACCGGTATCAGGGAGCGCCGCATCGCCTCCGAAGGCGAGTACACCTCCACCTTCGCGATCGCCGCCGCAAAGAAGGCGATGGAAATGGCCGGGGCGGAAGCCTCCGAGATCGACCTGATCGTGCTCGGCACCGTTACCCCCGAGTTCCCGTTTCCCGCCACCTCCTGCCTGGTGCAAAACGGCATCAAGGCCGTCAACGCCGCCTGCTTCGACCTCTCCGCCGCCTGCTCCGGCTTCATCTACGGGCTATCCACCGCTGAGAAGTACATCCGCACCGGTGCCGCCAAGAAGGCTCTGGTGATCGGT
>NZ_DATFBA010000283.1:0-3810 GCF_035254065.1 Geomonas sp. | reverse complement strand
TCGGAGTCGAGACTATCTCGTATTCATTGCAAATAAGCTAAGTGATCAGCGGCACGCGTGAGAACGAGTGCCATAGCATTTCTCAGAAATATCTCGCTCCTGAGGCTGCATCCGTCTGGGTTGCTATTGTTTAAAAAAGATTAGATGAAACTTAAATTTGGCCCTTTAAAACACTGTGTGATTTCAATAAGTTCGGTCGGCGAAGACGCCGTGCGGAGGACTTTGTCACATTTTCAACGATAAATTAAAAGGTTTTGGGCTTCCCAAAGTGGGCGGATGGTGGAGGTGGGTGAAGGGGCCCGTAGCGGTAAGGGATGGCTTATAGTAAACCATTCATAAAAGAAATCAAGAGAATTTTACTGCGAGATTTGTTTTTGGAATTGCCTTTTTTCCGTGGTTGCTATATAAAAATCCGACCGCGCTTTCTGAAGTTATCTGGGTCTGCGGTAAATGCTACCCGATATGCCGCGAACTGCAAGTGGTGAACAAAAAAAATGCGGGAAATATTTCCTAGAGATACCAACCTGTCTTCGCCGTGCAGGCCGCTGTCCCGGCCTGCGGCAGCGGTGGAAGTGCTGACGGCAGGTACGGTTACCTTGTGGTGGATGAGCGTGAAGCGCCTTTTTGACTTAGTACTAACCGTTCCCGGTCTCCTGCTTCTGCTGCCGGTACTGCTGGTCGTTGCCTGTTTGACCCGGATCAAGCTCGGCTCTCCGGTGCTGTTCCGCCAGACCCGCCCCGGCCGGGGAGGTAAACCCTTCCAGATGTACAAGTTCAGGACCATGACCGACCGTCGCGACCAGCATGGCGACCTGTTGCCGGACAGCGAACGGCTCACCCGCTTTGGGAGGTTTCTCCGCGCCAGCAGTCTCGATGAACTTCCGGAACTCTTCAACGTACTCAAAGGGGAGATGAGCCTGGTCGGGCCGCGCCCCCTGCTGGTCGGCTATCTGCCCCTTTACACCCCCGAGCAGGCACGCCGCCACCTGGTGCCGCCGGGGATCACCGGGTGGGCCCAGGTTAACGGCAGAAACGCACTCAGTTGGGAAGACAAGTTCCGGCTGGACGTCTGGTATGTGGATCATCGCACTCTGTGGCTGGATGTAAAGATCTTGTGGATGACGGTGGCAAAGGTCTTCAAACGGGAAGGGATCAGTCAGGACGGGCATGCCACCATGCCCTTCTTCAAAGGGAGCGAGGACAACGCGGCATGAGCTTTAATGTCCTCTTCACCAGTGCAGGGCGCAGGGTCTCCCTGATTCGCAACTTCCGCGCTGCCCTCGATGGCCTGGGGCTCGCCGGCAAGTTGGTGACCGCCGATCTGCAGACCAACGCTCCGGCCCCTTTTGTGGCGGACCAGCGGGAATTGGTGCCGCGGGTAAGCGATCCGGCCTATATCGATACCCTGTTGGAGATCTGCAGGCGGCATGACATCAAGCTCGTGGTGCCGCTCATCGACACCGAGTTGCCTATCCTGGCTCCCCACCGCGAGGATTTCGCGCGCGCAGGGGTCACCCTCCTGGTATCTTCCACGGACGTCAACCGGATCTGTTTTGACAAGAGGCAGACGGCTCGTTTCTTCCGTTCCATCGGGGTGGATACTCCCGCCATCATCGATCCGGCATCGATCCTGTCCGGTGCCGATGCCCGCTACCCCTATCTGCTGAAGCCCGCCGCCGGAAGCAGCAGCGTGGGGGTGACCAAGATAAACGATGCGCGGGAGCTGGCATTCTTCCTGGAGTACGTATCCGATCCCATCGTGCAGGAGTTCATCCGGGGAGAGGAGTACACCCTGGACATCCTGGTGGACTTCGCCGGCAAGGTTCGTTCGGTGGTACCGCGCCTGAGGATCGAGACCCGCGCCGGCGAGGTGAGCAAGGGATTGACGGTGAAGAACCGGGCGATCATCGAGGCGGGGAGGCGGGTCGCCGAGTCGCTGCCGGGTGCCCTGGGCTGCGTCACCGTCCAGTGTTTTTTGACCCCCGAGGGAAGGATCGTGTTCATCGAGATCAACCCCCGCTTCGGGGGGGGCTTCCCTCTGGCCGCCGCAGCCGGCGCCGATTTCCCGCGCTGGATCATCGAGATGATGCTGGGGCGCTACTGTGAACGGCCGATCGACGCCTGGCAGGATGACCTGGCCATGCTCCGTTACGACGAAGGGATCTTCGTCGAGGGGAGCCTGATCAGGTGATCAAGGCGGTGGTTTTCGATCTCGACGACACGCTCTATCCCGAGCGGCAGTTCGTGCTGAGCGGCTTCGCCGCAGTCGATGGCTGGCTCTCCGATCACCATGGCCGGACCGCTTTTTACCAAACCGCCGCGCGCCTTTTCGCCTCCGGAAGGAGGGGCGACATCTTCGACCTCGCACTGGAGCAGTTGGGGGTGGAGCGGGAAAAGGGCCTGGTGCAGGAGCTGGTGCGGGTGTACCGCGAGCACCGGCCTGCGCTGGAACCATTCCAGGACGCGCTGGCGGTCCTGCAACGGTTGCGGGGAGCGAAGAAGCTCGCCGTCATCACTGACGGCTACCTTGCGGTGCAACGGAGCAAGATGGCGGCCCTGGGGATCGCGCATTACTTCGACGCGATCTGCTACTCCGACGAGGGGGGCAGGGAGTGCTGGAAGCCGAGCGCGGTACCGTATCGAAGGATCATGGACGAACTTTGCTGCGCGGGTGAGGACTGCCTGTACGTGGCCGACAATCCGTCCAAGGATTTCATCACCGCCCGGGCTCTGGGGTGGGGGACGGTGCAGATCCGCCGGCCTGACGGGGAATACGCGCAGCTCGTGCCGGCCCCCGGCTACCAGGCGGACAGCTCGATCTCCACGCTGTACGAGTTGGAGGATCTGGTTTGAAGAAGGAGGCTTTTTCAGTGATCTCGCAGAAGCTTGCGGTCGACGGCGGAGAGCCGGTGCGAACCTCGCCTTTCGCACCGTGGCCCGCCTTTGACGCAGACGAGTTAGCCGGCGTAACGGAGACCCTCAGGTCCGGCAAGGTGAACTACTGGACCGGCAACCAGGGGCGGGAGTTCGAGCGGGAGTTCGCGGCCTTCACCGGCTGCAGCCATGCCATTGCCCTGGCCAACGGCACCGTGGCGCTCGAGCTCGCCCTGCACGCCTTGCAGATTGGACCCGGTGACGAGGTGATCACCACCAGCCGGACCTTCATCGCTTCGGCAAGCTGCATCGTCATGCGTGGTGCCACCCCCGTTATCGCCGATGTCGACCGCACCAGCCAGAACCTTACTGCCGATACCGTCCGTCCCCTGATCACTTCGCGCACCAAGGCGATCATAGCCGTCCATCTCGCTGGATGGCCCTGCGACATGGACCCGCTGCTGGAGCTGGCGCGGGAACACGGCCTCAAGGTGATAGAGGACTGCGCCCAGTGCCATGGTGCGAGTTATAAGGGACGCCCCGTCGGATCTCTGGGAGATATTGCCGCCTTCTCCTTCTGCCAGGACAAGATCATGACCACGGGAGGGGAGGGGGGGATGCTGACCACCAGCGATCAGCTCCTGTGGGAGCGCGCCTGGGCCTTCAAGGACCACGGCAAGAGCTTCGATGCCGTCTATAACCGCCCCCATCCCCCCGGCTTTCGCTGGCTCCACGAATCCTTCGGCACCAACTGGCGCCTCACGGAAATGCAATCGGTGATCGGGCGTCTGCAACTGGTCAAGCTTCCGGACTGGATCGCGGTCCGCCGGCGCAATGCGGCCATCCTGACCACCGGACTTTCCGCCATTCCCGGTCTCCGGGTGACACCGGCCCCCTCCTCCATCGGTCACGCGTATTACAAGTATTACGCCTTCG
>NZ_DATFBA010000282.1:0-3459 GCF_035254065.1 Geomonas sp. | reverse complement strand
GTGGCGTCCTGCAAAAGCGTCTGATCGATCTTCAAGGCGATATCCTGGCCGGGAACCAGCTTCCCCTCGACCAGGTGGGCTTCCAGAATTTTAGTTGCCAGATTGCGTCCCATTGCGATCTCCCCTTTAGCTCATGGTAAGAAGCGGTGACAGAACGGCCGGGCGTCTCGGCAAAGGATGAGGCGTCGGGCCCCCCTTGCATTCATTATAGCGATTACGCACCGCTCTATGTCAGCACTTCCTGTCCACCGCCTTACCGATAGGGGCTTCGAGGCGACCGGGCCTGCAACTCGCTCCACCACGCGCCGGTTCCGGTTCACCGTTTCTTCTCGAGCAATTCCTTGAGCACCACCGCGTTGTTGTGCTCCTCGTCGTGAGCGGCAAAGACAAGGGTCACCGTCTCGTGCGCTGCGAGCTTCCTCAGCTCGTCGATCAGCTCACGCTGCGCCGTCAGCTCCTCGCGGTAGCGCAGGCGGAACTCCTGCCACTTTTCCGGGTCGTGCCCGAACCAGTGTCTGAGTTCGTCGCTGGGGGCGATCTCCTTGAGCCAGCGCTCCACCCGCGCCCGCTCCTTGCTGAGCCCACGCGGCCAAAGCCGGTCCACCAGCAGCCGAACCCCGTCCTGCAGGGCCGGCTCTTCATATACGCGCTTGATCTTGATCATGACGATTAGTTGCAGGCGGGCGAGCCCATGCAGGGCCCGGGCCGGGTCCCTCCTCGGGGGCAAACAGCATCACAGGGCGGCCAGAACTCTTTGCATGCTCTGCCTGACCGTTTCCGCCAGCTCCACCAGCTGCGGATTGCCGACCAGGGCCATGGCCGCCACGGGATCCATGATCATGACCACGGTCCGGAACTCGGTGATCGAGTAGAGCACCACGTTGCAAGGGAGCAGGGTTCCGATGTTGAGGTCGACGCCGACGGCCTGGTAGGCAAGCCCGGGATTGCAGGCCCCCAGGATGAGGTAGTTTCTGAACTCCTTGTGCAGCTTCTCCCTGAACTTCTCCTTCATATCGATCTCGGAGACGATGCCGAAGCCCTCCTTGGCCAGTTCCTCGTGAACCTTTCTCACGGCATCGCCAAAGGGAAGCGAGACGGTGAGGCCGAAGCCGTAGGGGGTACTCAAGGGGAGCGAAGCCTCCTTTTCCATCGCCTCCGCCCGCTGCTTGATGGCGAGCACCTCGCTCTGGATCTGGTCGGGGATGGCGGTCTGGATCAGATGCTCTGCCCGTTCGTCTTTGGGGACCCAGTCCACCTCGATGGTCAGCAGCTGTGGAGCTACCGGACTTTGCACCGAGGAAGGGACCACACGGTTGACCACCCGGCCGGTGAAGAGGGGGTGCTCCAGCAGGAAGTAATGCACCTCTCCGTGCGCCCGGTCGATAACCACCTTCTCCTTTATGAGCATCCCCTCGCCCTTCACCTCGCGCAGCAGCCCGTTGCCGTAATGTTGCAGGATCCGGGAATGGACTACGCCGGGCAGGTAGATCTGCGGCTGTTCGACTTTCTCTACCAGCAGCTTCCAGACGGTATCCAGTGCGGCGTGGACCTCACAGCTGTAGGTGATCTTGCGCATGGTCTCGCACCTCCCCTCTCTCGTTTCTCAGCGTCACGCCGCCTTTCCCGGGAAAACCCCGGGATTATCTACAATGGATAACTTTACCCGATTGCAGGTGCTCGGCAACGGGAGGGGATTCTTTTTCATGTGAAAAACAAGAGGAAGCAGCATCATCACTTCTCGGTGGCCGGCTTGCCCGATTCGAGTTCGCGCTTCTCATGATAGACGAAACGGACCAGTTCGTACTCGAAGGGGTACCCCCCGTCGTAGTAACGGAACGGTTGCTGGTGACGGGTGTCGATCGCCTCCAGCACCTCTACGCCGGTGGTGATGGTGAACCTGTCGTCCGAGTTGGGGATGGTCGCGTTATAGATGCCGTACCTGATGGCGCCATCGGCAACCAGCCCGCCGGTGTCACGTGCCGAGGAGGGACCGAACACCGGCAGCACCAGGTAGGGGCCGGAGCCCACCCCCCAGTATCCCAGGGTCTTGCCGAAGTCCTCCGGGTGTTTCTCCAGCCCCCATTTGGTGGCGGGGTCGAAGAGCCCTCCCAGCCCGAGGGTGCTGTTGGTCAGGAACCTGCCCAGGGCAATGCCGGCTTCCTTACCTTTCAGCTGGAAGATGCTGTTGGTCAGGTTCCTGATTTCCGAGAGGTTGTCGAAGAAATGGGATACCCGGTCCTGCACGAAAACGGGGGTGATGAACTCGTAGCCATGGACCACCGGCAGGAAGAGGTAGCTGTCGAAGTAGTAGTTGAACCGGTACATGTTGCGGTTGAACGACTCCCAGGGGTCGGAGACATAGGCGACCGGCTGGTCCCGGAACTCGTTCACCGTGTGGCGGGGAGGGACTTCCGGCGGCAGATTGGGGTTGGTGGTGGCGCACCCCGACAGCGACAGCAACAGGAGCACGGCGAGGATGGTTCGTTTCATGACGGCATCCTCCTGGTCATCGGAAAAAGGAGACCATGTAGTCGAGGTTTTCGCGGTACTCGAGATTGCCCAGGTGTCCCCCTCGCGGGTAGACCTTGGCGCGGGAGCCGAACAGCTCCCGCAGGTAGTCAATGTCGCCGGCCCCCAGGATGGGATCATCCTGGTTCAGCATTACGCCGAATTTTGGCGAAACCACCAGGTACTTTTCGATGCTCTTCAGGCTCTGGGCCTCGATCAGTTGCTCCTTGGTGAGGCCGGGATGTCTCGTCAGGTAATAGGGATAGAAATACTCGTTGAAGTAGTCGAAGAAGCTCAGGTGCAAGGAGACCAGGAAGTAGTCGTAAAGCGGATCACTCTGTGAAAGCACCCGATTCTTGGGGACCACGTAGCCGCTGTTGTTCATCACGTCGGAGGCGAATATCATGCCGGCCAGGTAGAGCCGGAAAGTGAGGCCGACCAAGCCGCCGGTTTCTTCGTGAGTGAACAGGCGCTCGCGGTACATGCTGTAGAGGAAGTTGTCGTTCACCGCCACGAAATTGCCGTAACGGTAGAACTCGCTGAATTTGGTGAGCATCCGGTTGAAGAAGACCCCTTCCTTTTTGGGCCCGCCTGGTATCTGCTGCAGGAGGTCCTCGATCCTCTCCAGTGACGTGTACAGGCTCACCGAAGGGTTGATCATCATCACCTTTCGGAAATTGAAGACCTTCCTCTGCTCGTCAAGCATGGCCACGAAGGCCGCATCGTTGCCTCCCAGGCTATAGCCGCAGAGGTGGAACGAGGAGACCTCGATGTCGTCTTTCACCTCCCGCCAGGCCACCTCCATCACCCGGTAGAGGTCGGAGGCATCTTGAGTGAGATCGCCGGGGACACAGGTCTGGGAGGCGGAAACGATGAAGTTGGCGGTGGAGGGTGACGGCAAGGCGATGACATGGAAGCCGGCGGAATAAAAAGCCTTGACCATGGTAACCA
>NZ_DATFBA010000281.1:0-5739 GCF_035254065.1 Geomonas sp. | reverse complement strand
CGTCTTCCAGTAGACGGCAAGGCCCGAAGCTGCAACAGAAAAAGGCCGGGGAGTTTTCCCCGGCCTTTTTCCTTACTGCTCGCCCATATATTTTTTTTGATTCAGGATTCATCCTCTTTCAGCGGGATGATGGCCACATTGGCCTTTCCCGCCCCGAAGAATCCTAGCTTCTTTGCCGCAGCCCGTGAAAGATCAATGAACGGGAATCCTCTTCTGCGGCAACGGTCATTTACCACAACCGTGACTTCCTTGTTGTTGGCGAGGTTCCGCACCCGGATCTTGGTACCGAGCGGGAGGCTCTGATGGGCGGCGGTCAGCTTCTCAGGATGATACCGTTCACCTGAGGTGGTCCGTCTCCCTTGGAACTTCTTGGCATAGTAGGTCGCAAAACCTACCAGCTTCTTCGCCAACGACGGTTTCTGCGTTTCTGCGTTCTGCGGTGCTACGTTTGTTACAGCCGGAGTTTCTACTACCTGTTCTGCGGCCAGCAGGGGAAGCGTGTGGATCGGGAGGAGCATCAGGCATGCCAGGACAATCCATAGCAGCCCGCGGCTCCGCTCGGGTGATGCCATGCGCACCTCCTTTGTTGGGCGAGGTGTTCATATATCACAGCAAGCAAGCGGCGTCAAGGAAAAATGACGTCAAAATCGCCTAAACCATTATTTTTAAAAGGATTTTTGCTAATGAGGATGGTGTACCTTGCCGGCCAGCCGGAGGGGGGGCTGGGACTGCCGCAGACGGATGGCTGTGGTGTCGGTGATGATGATCACTTCCCTGGTGGAGCCGTCGATGTCGGCGGTAGGGAAGGCGTAACGGTTGAGGACGAAGCGCTTGCCGCTTTGCGGGTGCGCGAGTTCCACGCCGGGAGACTCCAGGTGGGGCTTGAGCCCGAACTCCTCCAGCAGCGGGAGCCAGTCGCGCCCCACGATGTCGCGGTGGGCCAGGCCGGTGAAGGTCTCCACCGCCCGGTTGAAGCGGCGCACCTTCCCCCACTTGTCGGTGAGGATGAACATGTCGCTGATGCAGTCCATGGTCTCCTCCCACTCCAGGCGGATCGCCTCCATCTGGTGGAAGAGGTTTTTCAGCTCCTCGTGTTTCATGAAAAGCCGCGCCTCGCTCTCCAGGAGCTCCTTCTCCAGGTGCCTCTGCTCGGTCACGTCACGCGAGATGGCGATCAGGCAGGCCTCGCCCCGGTACTCGATCACGTCGGCCGACCACAACAGCTCCCGGATCTCGCCCGACTTGACCCGGAAGCGGACCTCCAGGTTGCGCACGTGCCCGAACTGGTTCATCAGCCTGAGCATCACCATGCGCGCGTCCGGGTCGACCCACAGCTGCAGCTCCAGCGAGGTCTTGCCCAGCACCTCTTCCCTGCGGTAGCCGGTGATCTTCTCGAAGGCCTCGTTGACGTCGATGTACATGCCGTCCTGGGCGCGGGTGATCACGATGGAGTCCGGGCTGGCGCGGAAGGCCTTGGAGAACTTCTCCTCCGAGATCCGTAACGCCTGTTCCGCCTCGGTGCGCCAGGTGATGTCCTGGTTGAGGCCGATCAGGCGCAGGGGATTGCCGTCCCGGTCGTAGGTGACGTCGGCCCAGGTGGAGTGGGTGCGGAGCGCCCCGTTGGGGAGCAACAGCCGGTAGTCGGTCCGAAACGGCTTCTTGTTGTAGAGGGCGTCGTTGATCGCCCTGATCACCATCTCCCGGTCGTCCGGATGGATGACGTCCAGGAACCACTCGTAGCTGGGAACGAACGTCGCGGAGTCGACCCCGAACAGGTGATAGAGCTCGTCGGACCAGGTGAGGGTGTTGGTGGTGACCTCCCACTCCCAGCTCCCCAGCCCGGCGATCTGCTGCGCCACGGCCAGCGAGGCCTGGCTCTCCCTCAGGGCCTGCTCTACCGTCTTCTGGGCGCTGATGTCCACCAGCGAGAGCACCGCGTGCTCGGTGCCGGCCATCACCGCCCAGTTGCCGGCCATCACCTTGACGTTGCCGAAACGGTCGAGGATCTGCAGTTCGAGGTTCTGCCTCGCCTCCCCTTCCCGACCGGTCAAGCCGTCGGGGAGGAGGGCGCCGTTGCCGCCCGCCATGAACTCGGTCCAGCGCTTTATCCCCTCCAGCTCCTTCCTGCCAAAGCCGGTGACCGCCTCGAAGCCGCGGTTCACCATGTGCAGGGTGCCGTCGGGGCGGATGATGGCCATGGCGGTGCCGGTGTTGTCGAAGATGGCCCGGTATCTCGCCTCCGATTCCCTGAGCAGCGCCTCGGCGTTGCGGCGCATGGTGATGTCGCGGGTCACCTGCAGCACGCTCTGGCCGCCGCCGATCGGGTGGGTCAACATCTCCTCGTACTGACGGTTCCCCCCCTCCACTTCGTGGCTGATTTCGCGAGTGAGCGGTGATCCGCCGGCCACCGTCTCCTCGACCTGGGACTGCATCTCCCGGGGGAGCCGGCGGGCGGCCACCAGGTCGGCCAGGCTCTGCCCCACCATCTCCTTCTCCGAAATTGCATAGCGCTGGCAGAAGATGGCGTTGGCGGAAGCGATGGTCAAGGTGGCGGTGTCGATGATGCAGACCGCGTCGCCGGTGGTCTCGAAGAAGGTGCTGGCAAGCTGGTCGGAGTGCCTGAGGAGGGATTCGGTGTTGCGGCGTCGTTCGGAGAAGACTTCCAGGAACAGGAAGAAAAGGGCGAGCAGCAGCGAGGTGAGGGTCCGCATGTACAGCTCGCGGGGTTCCACCGAGAGGAGTTCGTGCAGGAAGGATTCGCCGCCGAAGGAGAGGGCGTCAATCAGGGCGTCCCCGATCCAGAAGAGGACGAAACACCCGAAGGTGGTGACGATATGCCATTTCCACTGCAACAGTTTAGACATCCAAATCCTCCGCCTTACTGCGACCACTCCGAGGGACGCTTCGGCTGAAAAAGGAAAAACTTGATGCGCACTCTCTTTTCAACGCTTCCCCCCTTGTTTCTATAGGGGATGGGGCTGGGTGTGAGGGGGCTTTTCCGGCAGAGGGGGGCACCCTCACCCGCCCTTCGGGCACCCTCTCCCCTAAAGGGGCGAGGGGATACATACATAAGGCCGCGCTAGCCGATGAAGAGCGGCTGCCTGCGGGGGGGGACGATCCCCGCCGCCGCGGCCCGTTCGAGCAACAGTTGAACGGCGGCCTCCCCCTCTTCGCCCAGGGACCTGGAGAAATCGTTCACGTACAGGCCGATGTGGGCGTCGCAGACCTGGTCGCTCATCTCCTGGGAATGGGCGCGAATATAGGGGCGGGCGACTCCCGGATTTTGGAAGGCAAAGGCCACGCTTTTTTCGATGCCGCGCTCCAGCGCCGACAGGATGTCCTCCCCCAGGCTGCGGCGGGCGGCAATGCCCCCCAACGGGATCGGGTGGCCGGTCTCCTGCTCCCACCACTCCCCCAGGTCGACGACCTTGGTGAGTCCGTAGGAGGGATAGGTGAAACGCGACTCGTGGATAATCACTCCCGCGTCCACCGAACCGTCCGCCACCGCCGCCATGATCCGGTCGAAGGGTAGGTAGACGAATTCGGTCAGCGAAGGATCGAACAGTCTCAGCAGCAGCGCCGCCGTGGTGTAGCGACCCGGCAGCGCGATCCTGCGGCCGGCCAGGCGGGTCGCATCGAGCGGCTCGCGCGCGACCAGCAACGGCCCGCAGCCGCGTCCCAGCGCGCCCCCCGACCTCAGCAGCAGGTAGTCATCGAGGATGTGCCCGAGCAGGTGATAGGAGATCTTGGACACGTCCAGCACCGCGGAAAGGGCCAGCTTGTTGAGAGTCTCCACATCCTCCAGGCGCTCCGTGAAGGTCAAGCCGTCACAATCCACCCGTCCGTGCACGAGGGCATCGAAGATGAAGGTGTCGTTCGGACAGGGGGAGAAGCCAAGAGTAAGATTCCTGCTCAGCATGCTATTTCCGTGCATCAGGTAACCTTCGTTTCTGGTTGTCTCTGTCTGTGGAACCTGACCTATCTGTCTCAGCCCTTCTTCTATAACTCATAGAGAGCTGACATATACAGACAAAGAACAAGCTAATATTACCATGGAATTATAAACCAAGAAAACACTAGTTTTAAGTCAGTAAATGAAACGGCAGCTTATTTTTTCTTATTCAGCTTCACCGTCTACGTCAACCGCATTACCCGTCAACGCAGAGCTTGACTCAACGAGCCGCGGCGGCCACCGACGGGAACCTCAGGTACTCCAACAGGAACCGCTGCACCTGCCCGACGGCAAGCTTCAGGTCCCAGCGGGAAAGATCGCGGTCCTCCACCAGGTTGCTGATCCCGCGCACCTCCAGGAATGGCACCCCGTAGAGGTGGGCCACCTGGGCGAGAGCGGCCCCTTCCATGTTCTCGCAGATGCCGGCATAGCGAGTGAGCAGCTCTTCCCCGTGGGCGGCCGAGCCGCTGCAGGTGGAAACGGTCAGGAAGGGGCCCAGCTTGGCCCGGAAGCCGTGGCCGGCGGCGCATTCCACGGCAGAGGCTGCCAGCCCCGCGGCCAGCGGGAAGGTGTTGAACAGCCGCTCACCCCGCAGCTCGCATACCGGGATGCCGATCAGCTCCAGTCCTCTCCACCCCTCACAGGTCTGCACCCCCTCGTCGGCAAAGGTCTCGCTGGAGGCGATCGCCAGGTCGCCCACGGAGAGTTCAGCCAGCGGGAAAGCGCCCCCGCAGCCGGTATTGATCAGCAACTCCGGCTGCAAGCGATCCAGAAGCAGGGTTGCCGCCGAGGCGGCATTGACCTTGCCGATACCGGTGACCGCCAGCACGACCTCCCTGCCGCCGGCCTCACCACGGAAGGCGGCAAGATGGCCAAGCCCATGGTCAGCTTGGGCGGAGAGTTTCTGCACCAGCAGGGAGAGCTCCATTTCGGTGGAGGCGGTGACGACGATTGGCTTCATTACTGGCACCCGCAGAGAAGGATAAAGGCTGAAGTCTACCATAGCAGCGCCGGCAACTTCAAGGTGAAGAAGGGGAATTGTCAAAAAACCGTCACCGCTCGACGCGCCCGCCCTTTTCACCCGTTTTTGTCAGGATTTTTGACACTTCTGCTCCGTTAACGCCGTAAACCTGCGTCAGCATTGGCGGGGCATGGCTCTTGCTGACCTGGCATTCGGATCAGAACGGCTCGCCGCGCAGACCATCGATGTTCCCCCCTCCAGCCAGCTCACCGCAATGAGGCACCCGGAAAGGAAAGAGAGGCATGTCGGCGAGCAGGACAGGAGCCGCCCGTCGGGGCGGAAATGGCCGCACCGGAACCCCCTTTTTTGTTGCATAACGCAAGTGCATTTAATATATTCAGACCGTTCTAACACTAACCGGAAAAGGGCCCCTCATGCCGCGGTGGATTCTCCCCCTGAACATACTGCTGGCCGTACTGTTGATCGCAGTGGCCGCCCTCATCACCGCCGATCTGATCAGCTTCAAAATCTCGGCACTCTCCCCCAGGACAGCCCCCAAAGCCGCCGCCCCGGTCCAGCCGGCCGTGGCCTCCGAGGACCTGCAGAGCTACGGCTCCATCCTCGAGAAGGGGCTGTTCGGCAAGGCGACCCAGGGGAAACTAACCCCCATCGTGGCGGCCGCCCAGGGTCCGGCCCAGGGAGCAGCGGCTCCGCCGCCCGCCTCGGTGAACGACCTTACCCTGCTCGGGACCGCGGTCGGCTCCTTCCGGGAGACCTTCGCCCTGGTGGCGCAGGGGTCCTCCCACGAGGAAAGGGTCTTCCGCCT
>NZ_DATFBA010000280.1:0-30884 GCF_035254065.1 Geomonas sp. | reverse complement strand
CTCTCAGGCTGGGACCGCGGCGAGGAGAAGTACCGCTACATGCAGCTCTGCCACAAGGTGCTGTCCCGCAGCCAGCTGAACGCGGTCGCCAAGCTGAGGGAGGCGGGGATCATCACCAACAACCTGGTGGTGCTTCCCAACGTCTCCAACGTGAGCCTCGCCAACAACGGCACCCACCTGAGCATGGGTAGCCGCAAGCTGGGGAGGCTGCTGGCCGATCCGGTCTCCGGTTTCAACGCTTCCCACGAGAAGTACCTGGGTGACCTGACCATCAAGATGGCCGAGCATTTCCTCCCGCTGTTCGTCGGCACCTACTCGGCCGCCCCCTACCGTCTGAGCTACACGGATTTCCACCCGGAGCGCGCGCTCGGCTACCTGCCGCACGAACTCGATTTCACCCACCTGCGCATGCTCTGGCGCCGTTGGCAGAAAAAGGCGAGCCTGTCCATCCTGGGCCAGCCGGTTACCCCCTTCGGCCCTCCCTGGATCGATCGCATGGTGAGCGGTCTGTTCGGGCTCAAGGGAGACTTCGTCCCCGATTACCGGCTGATCGACTACCTGATCTGCCTGCTCAGCACCCCGCAGAGTCCTGCGCTCGACGGCCGCCCCGGCAATAGCGATAAGCTCAAGAAGGATCTATGCGAGATGGGGGTATTCGACCGCCAGATGTCGCTCTACCTCCTCTACAAGCAGCGCGAGTTCCACGCCATGGGGTTCTCGGGGTTCGAGGCACGGCACTACAGCCAGTTCGACAGCCTCGAGCACGACCTGGGAAGGGCGGCCGATCTGCAAATGCTGATCAACGCCCTGGCCTTCAAGTACCTGGCCGAGGGCTCCCTGAACCGGATCGAGATCCCGGACTCACCCTCGCTGGAGAGCGAGAGACGGCAGATCTTCTTCGCCTCCGCCATCGGCATTCCCACCTTCTTCGTGAAGAAAAACACCGAAAACCGATTCCTGATGCGGATTATCTCCAAGACCAGCGAGGTCCGGGGGAGCAGCCGCTATCCGGGCTACCTGAGGGTGAAGGTAAACCAGTACCGCCTCGCGCTCCTCGAGGTGCTGAAGGAGGATGCCGGCGAGCTGATCGAGATGATGGGGCTGTCGGAGACCATCGCCGATCTCAGGCAGCGCCTCTGCGAGCCGGAGCGCTTCTCGGCGGAGGGGAAACTTACCAGGGGCATCCTGAATGAGGTCAACGCCAGGGCCCCCATGAAGGTGAAGGCCGACGAGTTCAACCGGGGGGCGGAGCGCTACTACCGCGGGGCCCTGCGCAAACATCATATGGAAGAGGGGGTGAATTTCCTTCGCGAGGACTTCCGTGATGTGGACGCCCGCGCGGCAGCCGGGGACCCGCAGATGCGCGGCGCGCTCTACGAGCTGGGCGCACCTGCGGGCGCGCGGGCCTTCCTCGATACCGTCGCCGCCGACCTGCTGGCGGACCGGCTGGAAGGGGAGGGGCTCAGGCGGCTCATGAACCTTACCCTGCTCTCCATCGTGAACGATGCCGGGACAGTCACCGAAAGCAAAGAAGGAGATACGGATGCAGTGCATGCAGCACCAGTATATCGAGCGGGATAGCGGGACCCCGCGCAGCGAACCGCTCTTCGGCGACCGCCTGATCGGGCTTTTGTACCACCGGGTGAGGGAACACGCCCCCAGCCTGTTTCGCATGGTAACCAGCCCCCGCATGACCGATGTCTTGGGCTTCGTCAACTACGACCTGCCGTTCGGCGCCAGCAGCTCGGCCTGCAGCAAGTTTCTGAGAGAGCTCAAGGTCGACCTGGGGGAGTGTCTCGATCCCCCCGGACAGCTGAACACTCCGCGCAAGGTCTTCGAACGGCGCATCCGCTACGAAACGTGCCGGCCCATGCCCGCCGATGCCGGCAGCGTGGTATCGCCGGCCGACGCCAGGGTGCTGGTAGGCTCGCTGCGGGATACCTCCTCGCTTTTCATCAAGGACAAGTTCTTCACCTTTGCCGAACTGCTGGGTGAGCAGCTTTGGCTGGAGGCCTTCCAGGAGGGGGATTTCGCCCTGTTCCGGCTGACACCTGACAAGTACCACTACAACCACGCACCGGTCACCGGGCAGGTGCTCGACATCTACCAGATAGACGGGGCTTTCAATTCCTGCAACCCCAACGCGATCGTGGCGGTGGCGACTCCCTATTCCAAGAACCGTCGCGTGGTTACCATCATCGATACCGATGTACCGGGAGGAACCGGGGTGGGGCTGGTGGCGATGGTCGAGGTGGTGGCGCTGATGATCGGCGATATCGTGCAGTGCTACAGCGAACACGGCTATGACGAGCCCCAGGAGGTGGTGGCCGGCATGTTCATCGAGAAAGGCCAGCCGAAGTCGCTGTATCGACCAGGGAGCAGTACCGATATCATCATCTTCCAGCAGGGGCGGGTCGAATTCGCCGGGGACCTGCGGGAAAACCAGCGGCGCACCGACGTCGTAAGCCGCTTCAGCCACGGTTTCAATCAGAGCCTGGTGGAGACGGACATCAGGGTGCGGTCGCTTCTTGCGACGGCGGTCTAAAAAGTTATCAGCAGTTCAGTCCGAAAGTTCCCTCGCCCCCCGGGAGAGGGCTAGGGGGAGCTTCAGATAGCTGGTTGAGTTAGTTTGCACGGTGGGTGGTGCCCACCCTACGGAGGGACGATGGAGCAGGTTACTTTTATCATTTCGCTGACTGCGGTTTCTGCGGCGTACCTGATCTGGGGGATGACCACGCTCCCCCACGAGAGATGGCAGGTGGCAGCGGCCGTGCCACTTCGCAAGGGGGGGGACGGCCACTGGCACGGGGTGAACCTCACCTGGTACGGCATCCTCACCGCCAACGCCTACCTGGCTGCGGTACTCCTGTCCCTGATCCTGATGGGAGCCGCGGGTATCTCGCTGAGGGCCATCATGGCGCTGGTAGTCCTGCTGCTTGTCTGCTGCGTTCCCGCCTCCCGCCTGGTGGCCCAGGTGGTGGAGAAGAAGAGCAACACCTTCACCGTTGGCGGCGCCGTATTCGTGGGGACCCTCATTGCCCCTTGGGTGGTGACCCTGGTCAATAACATACCTTTAGGAGACCGGGGAGTGCCGGTGCCGGTACTCCCCGCGCTGGCCGTCATCTCCATCGCCTACGCCTTCGGGGAGGGGTTCGGAAGGCTCGCCTGCGTGAGTTTCGGCTGCTGCTACGGCAAGCCGCTCTCCTGCTGTCATCCGACCGTTGCCCGCCTGGCCTCCCCGGTTGCCCTGGTCTTCACCGGCAAGACCAAGAAGATCGCCTACGCTTCCGGGCTTGATGGGGTAAAGGTCCTGCCAGTGCAAGGGATCACCTACCTCCTCTATACGGCGACCGGGGTCGTCTCCACCTTGCTGTTCCTACAGGGAGCCTACGGGGCGGCCTTTCTCACCGCCCTGATCATCACCCAACTCTGGCGGGTCTGCTCCGAATTCCTGCGCGACGACCATCGCGGAGCGGGAAAATTCTCTGCTTACCAGATGATGGGCGTGGTTGCGGTCGTCTATGGGATATGGGTGGCGCGCTATTTTGGCGGGGAATCGGTGGTCTGCGACCTATCGGCGGGCATAGCCGGGGTCTGGAACCCGGTCCCGCTGCTGATGATGGAGGCCATCTGGGTGGCGATCTTTCTGTACACCGGGCTCAGCAGGGTGACCGGCGCCAGGATGAGCTTCCATGTCGAGCCTGAGAAAATCTGACCATTCGCGCCTTTCTTAATTCGTTGCCAACCTACTGCTCCTCAAGCAGGCCGTGAATGCAATTGCCTCCCTAACGGGTTCCCCCCTTGATAAAGGGGGGACAGGGGGGATTGCATGCTGCTGTTCAACGACGGGGACCCATCCTCACCCTGTCCCTCCCCTTGAAGGAGAGGGGACCTTATCACTGCTTCCCCTATTTCTGTGTTACCTTTCCCGTTTTTCGTTAGCTTTCCCTTTATTTCTGCATGGATTCGCGCTATATTCTCCGCTCAACTAACGGCAGACCGCCAAGGAAGCGCATCCGCTATGTACTGCACATTTTTCGGATTCAGAGAGCGTCCCTTCACCATCACGCCTAACCCGCGCTTTTTGTTCATGAGCGACATGCACCGGGAGGCGTTCGCGCATCTCCTTTACGCGGTGGAGAGCAGGGCCGGCTTCGTGAAGATCACCGGCGAGGTGGGGACCGGCAAGACCACGCTGCTGCGTACCTTCCTGAACCGCCTGGATGGCGACGGGCACCGCACGGCGCTGATCTTTAATCCCTGCCTCTCTTCGCTGGAACTGCTGCGCAGCATCAACCGCGAATTCGGCATCGCCTGCGAATCCGAGAGCAGGGTGGACCTGCTGCAGGCGCTGAACGCCTTCCTGCTCGAGCAGAAGATGGCAGGACGCAGCGTGGTGCTGGTGATGGACGAGGCGCAGAACCTCGCCCCCGAAGTGCTGGAGCAGATCAGGCTGATCTCAAACCTGGAGACCGAGACGGACAAGCTGATCCAGATCGTGCTCTCCGGGCAGCCCGAGTTGCTGGGGGTATTGGCCAAGGATGAACTGCGGCAGCTGAACCAGCGGATCACCGTGCGCTGCCACCTGCTGCCGATGGACTTCGAAAGCATGGGGCGCTACATCGAGCACCGGATGGAGCTGGCCGGCCGGTTCCGCGCCGCCGAGTTTTCGACCGCCGCCTTGAAGCGGATCTACCGGTACTCGGGTGGTGTCCCCAGGCTGGTCAACGTGGTTTGCGACCGTGCCCTGCTGATCGGCTTCACCGAGGAGACCCGCATCATCTCCGGGGCCATCGCCGCCCAGGCCATCTCGGAAGTGGCGGGGCGTACCCCCTACGGGAGAGTCAGCGGATTCTTGTCGCGGTTGGCGAGGTACCTGCCGCGCTAGATGGGGCCGTTGCGGCAGTTAAACCGTGTGAAATAAAGATCGAGGACGAGGACGGATATGAGTTCCATACTCAAGGCGCTGGAAAAGGTTGAGCAATCGCAGAACACCCGGCGCACCGGCGGGCCGAGCAGCCTGCCCAAAGCGCGGCAGCGCCGTCCGGCGTGGGTACTTCCGGTGGGAGTCATCGGCGGTGCCGCGGTGGCCAGCCTCCTTACCTTCGCCGCCATGGGTGGCTTCAGCAAACCTGGTGTGACCACCGCTCGACCGCAACCAGTCCCCGCTGTGCCCAAGGAAGTCGCCGCAGTACAGCCGGCTCCGCTAGCTGCGGCGCCTCAGCCTAAACATACACCGGCCGTCACACAGAAGGCTCCTGCCGCTGTCGCCTCGCCCAAACCGGTGTCCGCTCCGGCCGTTAAGGCGGCCGCTGCCACCACCTCTCCGGCCGCCGTCAAGCATCCTCCCGTCGCCAAGGCCACATCCGCTGCCGTGGCGAAGAGTGAGCAGAAGAGGGCCAAGGTGGCTACTCCGGTCAAATCCGCCCCGGCGGCCAAGGTCGTGGCCAAGAAATCCCAGCATCCCCAGTCGGTCGCTTCTAAAAAGGTCACTGCTGTCCACAGCGTCGCGACGCAACCGGCACCCGTCCGGGAGGCTGCTCCGCTAGCACCGCCGGCCCAGGTCGCGCAAGCCAAGAGCCGCCCCGAGGTGCGGGTGACCGGCATCGCCTGGCAAAACGACAGTCAGTCCAGCGCGGCGATAGTGAATGGCCACATGGTCTCCCAGGGCGCCACAGTCGACGGCTACAGGATCGAGCAGATCTTCGAGGACAAGGTCAGGTTCTCCGGGAAAAGCGGGACGGTCGATGTCCCTTTGAGCGCCGGGGAGTAATCTATGGGTGATCAAGGCTGTGAAAAGGACCAGTGGGAATCGCTCTGTGAGCAGTGCGGTCTCTGTTGTTTCGAAAAGATAGAGGACGAGGATGGCAGGATCTTGTTCACCTCGACTCCCTGCCGCTATCTCGACATCTCCACCCGGCGCTGCAAGGTGTACAACAAGCGCTTCAAGGTGAACCCGGAATGCGTAAAGCTGACCCCCGAGCTGGTCAAGGATCTGAAATGGCTGCACCGCAGCTGCGGTTATAAAAAAGCCCTCAAGCGCAGCTGAACCCTCGCCGCCGATCTCTGTCTGACGGCCGGCCCCGCCGAAACCCGTATAAGCTACACCCGCTTCAGGCCGATTTGTTATAGTGTATTTGGTCGCCTCGTCTTTGACGGGGTTGCCGGATGCTTGGCACATGTTTGTCTTTCAGCCCCTCACGGGGCTTACGTATTTGGAAAGGAGTAAGAGAATTGTCAAAGGTGAAACAAGATACCCTGCAAAAGTCGGCGGAAGCCTTCCACTCGCTTCCCCTCGCTGAGAAGCGCAGCTACCTAAGGCAAAGGGGGGCCAAGGAGAAGCTGAATCTGATCATCTCCGATTCCGAAGGGAAGAGGCTGACCGCCTCGCTGGAGCCGCAGGAGTTTTTCTGGCTGATGAAGGAGGTGGGGGAGAACGACGCCGTGGAGCTTTTGCAACTGGCGTCGGCGGAGCAGTGCGTATTCATCCTGGACATGGAGCTGTGGGAAGGCTGGACCTTCTCCCAGGAAAGGGCCTGCCACTGGCTGGCCCATTTCATGGAAGGTGGGGAGCCCCGCATTCACGAGTTGCTGAAGCATCTCGACTTCGAGTTCCTGCAGCTCTTCCTGAGCCGTGAGCTGGTGGTGGGAGGCGGCATCGGCGACCAGTCCAACGACGAGGAGCGGCTGGCCGACTACGACCACACCTTCGACGGCGTTTTCATGCTGACCTTCAAGAACCCCAAGCACAGCCAGTTGATCGGCTCTTTCGTCTCGATGCTGATCAAGCTCGACAACGAGCTGTACACGGCGCTCATGGAAGGGATCAAGGGGGACGTCGACGTTGAGATGGAGGAGCAGTGTCTGAGATTTAGGTCCGGGCGCCTGGAGGACCTGGGATTCCCGCCGCTGGAAGAGGCGGTCTCCATCTATGCACGGGTGAATCCTGACAACTTCGAGGTGCACGGGGACAAGCAGCTGGCCCCGGCCGGGGAGGGGGGGCAACTGGTGCCGATCCTCCCCCGGGAAGAGACCCTGCTCTTCCGCGCACTGGCGCTGGCCGACTCGCCCACCCTTTTACAGGAGTTGAACTACCTGGTGAACAGCGCACTGGTGGCCGAAGGGACCGCGGTGAAGGAGCCTGAATCGATGGTCGGCATCCTGGACCGGGTCTGCGGCTATCTCAACATCGCCCTGGAAAGCCTGACCGGCGGTGACGAGGGGCGAGCGGCGATCCTGCTCACCGGAGAGCCGCTGAAGCGGCTGTTCCAACTCGGCTTCAGCATCGTGCTGGAGCTGCAGTTCACCGCCCGCGAGATCGAGAGCGCCGATTACGCCTCCGGCAAGCTGATCTCCGGCCTGAAGGCAAAGCGTCCCCGCTACTACCGTGGCCTCGATTCAGACGGCGTCGACGGCTACCGCGAGTTCAAGGACCTGGCCGACGTCGAGCGCACCGCGGAGATGCTGAAGCACTTGCACAGCTGACAGCTCGAAGTAAGCCAACCTCTGGTAGACGCTCTTCATGATATAATGAGACCAGCGGTACTAATAATTCCCATACATCCGACGGCAGCGCGACTGAAGAAAATCTCGTCCGCGCCACAGCGGTTTCTTCAGCCGGCAAGGGGGCTAACATGCCGGATCTCTCCTACGGAAACTTCGGTCTTTGGTCGGTAATAATCATCGTCTCCGCGGTGGTGGTTTTGGGCAGCACCCAGATATGGAAAAACATGACTGAGTTCGGGAAAGGGCCACGCATTGACCAATGCGCAGGGGATGAGGGGCTGGACTTCTAGATGTACCAAAGAAACAGCTATTGCTCCTGGTGCGGGACGCCCTACCAGCAGTCCGTGTGGCCGCGGGAGTGCGCCCACTGCGGCAATAGGATCTACCTGAACCCCGTCCCGGTGGTCGTGGTGCTGGTGCCGGTCATTGGCGGGCTGATCGGCATCAGGAGAAACATCGAACCGTGCAAAGGGACCATCACCCTGCCGGGAGGGTATCTCGACCTGGGTGAGAGCTGGCAGGAAGGGGGCAAACGGGAACTGCGTGAGGAAACCGGCATCGACCTGGCCGAAGGTGACCTGAAGCTCTACGATGCGCTTACCGGCCTGGACGGGACACTGCTCATCTTCAGCCTTGCCGGGCCGCAGCCAGCCGGCATACTCAAACCCTTCTCCTCGAAGGAGACTCGAGAGGTCGTGCTGATTGACCGACCGATGGAGCTTGGCTTCGAAATGCACACCAAGGTGGTGGCGAGATACTTCGGGGAGATTGAGAAAGGGCAGGGATGACCCAGATGCCCGTCCCGCAACGCGGGTTGGCGGGGGCGGGGGTACCTCCGCTTCCCTGTAGTGGTATCGCTGTATATAGTCTAAGCGACGGAAATAAGGCCATGCAACGAAGCCCGGCTTACTCAGGTAAGGCGGGCTTTTTTTCGTTGTGCGCGGCCGGGATCAGGGAGGGAAACGATGGCGACGATTATATTCTGGGAGAAACCGGGATGTCAGGGGAACGCACGGCAGAAGGAGATCTTGATCGCGTCGGGGCATGAATTGGTGGTACGCGATCTGCTGAGCGAGCCGTGGCGCGAGGAAACCCTGGCGCTCTTCTTCGGCGAACGGCCGGTGGTGCAGTGGTTCAATCCTGCACATCCGAAGGTCAAGTCCGGCGAGGTAGTGCCTGCCACCTTCGAAGCGGAGGAGGCGCTCCGACTCATGGTGGACGAGCCGCTGTTCATCGTGCGCCCACTGATGCAAGCGGGGGAAGAACGACTGGCAGGGTTCGACGTAACGCAGGTACACAACTGGCTCGGCCTGAAACTCGACAGCGTTGGCGACCGTGATCCTGCGAACTGCCCCTGCGTCACGCGTCTGCGGGCCTCGCAGCCTCAGGGTACATAAGCGGCTGTTACGAAACGGCTTACGATAAAAAAGAACCGCGAGGGTATGTCCTCGCGGTTCTTTCGGCTTGTCGTCCGTACTGGTTAGCTCAGTACACCTGTTACTATGGGCGTGCTGAGAGGGGGTGCTACTTGGTGATCATGACCCACTTCCCTTTGGTGATCTTGACCATCGCCAGGGAGGAAAGATCGAGACCGTTGTGGTCCTTGGGGCTCATGTTGAAGATGCCGGAGACGCTGGGCAGGTTCTTTGCCTGTTCGATGCCGTTTCTGAGCTGCTCGGGGGTGGTGTTCCCCTTTTTAATAGCAGAGGCAATCAACTGAAAGGCATCGTAGGCGTAGCCGCCGAAGGTGGTGGCTTCCTCGCCGTAGAGCTTCTTATACTCCAGGTAGTAGTCCTTGAGCAGCTTGGCCTGGGGATCCGACTTGGGAAGGGAGTCGTAGATGGCCATTTTCCCGGCCGGATGGATCACACCCTCGGTGGCATCACCGGCCAACTCGAGGTATTTCGTGGTTGCAGCGCCGTGGCACATGTAGAGCGGGACCTTGATGTCGAGCTGTTTGACCTCTTTGGTGATGATCGACATCCCGGGGTTCAGGGCCCAGGCGATAATGGCATCGGGCTTGATGCCGCGGATCTTGGTCAGCTGCGGGGTCATATCGGTATCTTTGGGGCCGAACACTTCATCTGCCACGACCGTGAAACCCTGCTTTGCCGCATATGCCTTGAGTTGTTCGCGGCCGGAGGTGCCGAATCCGTCAGAAACCGTCAAGAGAGCGATCCTCTTCTGATTCTTGCTGTGCACATAGTTGAGGAGCTTCTGCACGGCGATATGGTCGCTGGCGGCGGTCTTGAAGACCCAGTGCTTGACGGGATCTACGATCTTGCCACCTGCCGCGCTCGAGATCATGGGGATCTTTGCCTTCTCGACCAGGGGGATGACCGCCATGGTTTCACCGGTCGTGGAAGGGCCGACGATGACATTAACCTTGTCGTCCTTGATGAGCCTGGTGGCCAGCTGGACCGCCTTGGTAGGATCACCTCCGGTATCGTAGATGACCGTCTCCAGTTTGATACCGTTTATGCCCCCCTTGCGGTTGGTGTCATTCACCAACATCTCCAGGGTTTTCTTCGCCGGGTCACCAATGAAGGCGGCCGGACCGGTCACGGCAAAGAGCCCTCCAATCTTGATGGTGCCGGTGGCAAAGGCGTTGCCACAGAACAGCAGCGTGATGAGTGCCGAAATGATTCCCATGGACCATCTTTTCATCGTGTCTGAACCTCCTTCATTGCATGTGCTCGGTAGGCAAAGGATTCGGGAGCATAACGTTTTTTTGAGAAGATGCCAATAGAAAAAGGGGCAGCGAGGGGGCTACCTGCAACAGAAAATCAGTTGCAGGTGTGTGATTTTTATTGTGGCAAAAAAGGTGTTTGAAGAGGAAAAATTCGCCGGTAGGAGGGCCCTCCGATGGGGAGGGGTGGGGGCGGCGGTTGGAGAGTTAAGACCTAGAAGCAAATCCCCCCTCTCCCCCCTTTATCAAGGGGGGACGTGAGATCGTTACTTGGTTGCGGAGTTGCTGGAGTTGCTGGAGACTTCCGGCTGGTTTCACAGGATGAACGGGGGAGATGGGCAGAAAGTGGACTTTCGAGAAAGTGCTGAAAGGGGACAGGCACCTGCGGAGCCAGTCCCCTGCGGAGCCAGTCCCCTGCGGGGGAGCTTGCCTGCTTCAGCGGCGGAATTCATCGGCTTCCGGCCGCTGCTGACCTTCGGGCAGGTCCTCGTATCGCGCCGGTGGAGTCTTCAGGAGCCTGAGGAAGCGTTCGGCAACGCTCGGCGCATGCTCACGGGTGGACCTGAGGGAAGCGCCCTGCGGCAGCGACACTCCTTCCGTTTTCGGCACGGCGATCCGCTGGGAGAGGTAGATGCCGGTGTGGCCACTGAAGAGGTAGGCAAGGTTGCAGGCGACGGCGATATAGACCATGGCGTCCGCGCCGAACAGTTCCACCCCCATGATGGTACAGGCCAGCGGAGCATTGGTCGCCCCGGCAAAGACGGCTACGAAGCCGAGTCCGGCGAAGAGGTCGGTGTGTGGGACGGCATCGAGCACCCGCGCGGCAACGTTGCCCAGGGCCGCGCCGATGAAGAAGAGGGGGGTGACTTCGCCACCCTTGAAGCCGCATCCCAGGGTGAGTGCGGTGAAGAGGATCTTCCACCACCAGCTCCAGTCGGTGGCGCCGCCCGGGCTGAAACAGGAGAGGATGGTGACGGCGTGCGGGTCGTTGGAGCTGACGCTTAAGCCCAGGTAGTCGCGGGTCCCGATCAGGTAGACCAGGCCTATCACCAGGCAGCCGCCGATGGCGGGACGGAGCAGCGGGCGGCGCACGAAGGTCTTGAACAGGTGGTTGATGCTGTGCTGCAGTTCGGCGAACAAGACGCTGGCAAGACCGAAGGCGACCGCGGCCAGGGCCACCTTGGCGAGCAGCAGGGGATCGAGGTGCCGCACGTGGGAGGCGGCCTCTGAGGCGTTGCGGAAGACTGCGGTGATCTGGTAGGCGGTATGCCGAATGCCGAGCACGCCGCAGGTCTCGTCGGCCACGATGCCGGCGATCAGGCAGGGGATGAGCGCCTCGTAGGTCATGCGGCCGACGATCAGCACCTCCATGGCGAAGACCGCCCCGGCCAGCGGAGTGCCGAAGACCGCCCCGAAGCCGCCTGCGATGCCCGCCATGAGCAGGATGCGGACGTCGTGGTCGTTGAGGCGGAACCAGCGGGCGAACGCGCTGGCGATGCTCCCCCCCATCTGCACCGCGGTTCCCTCCCGGCCTGCCGAGCCGCCAAACAGGTGGGTGACCAGGGTGGCGAGCAGGATCAGGGGGGCCATCCTGCGTGGCACGCCCCCTCCCGGTTCATGGATCTGCTCCATGATCAGGTTGTTCCCCCCTTCGGCGGACTTGCCGAAGCGGCCGTACAGGGCGGCCATCAACACGCCGGCCACCGGGAGAAAGAAGAGCAGGTCCGGATTGTCCAGCCTGGTGCGGGTGACTTCTTCCAGGCTCCAGAGGAAAAACGCGCAGGCGGCGCCGATGGCGGCGGCAACCGGCGCGACGAGGACCAGCCATTTTAAGAAGTAACGCCCTTGGGCGACGTGTTCTCTTGCGTCCCAGCGAAACGGCATGGGTACCAGCCCTCATTCAACGTGCAAAGTACATGACAGACGGCGGCTGGCCAGCTCCCAGCAGAGCTGTGGGGCCGCCGTTACAAAGGTCTCAAACGATAATCAATCTCGTTAATCTTGTCAAAGTGATAATGGTGGGACGCGCGCCCATGAAACGGGCTATAATCCAGGGAAGAGGAGCGGCACGCCATTCCGTGCGCGACGCCTCTTGCGAAACCGCCTAAAATCGCTATCATTTTCGGTGGGCGAGGGTGAACAAAGCGGGGTAGGGCGTGAGCCCTGTGCTGGAAGAGGATCTTATGAAAAACGACCTGCAGGTGGCGAGCGGCGAACTGGAGGCGCAGCTGAAGGCCCTCTCGGAAGCGAACGACCAGCTGGCGAAGCTGAACGAGGCGCTGGAGCGCAAGCTCACGGCGGTAACCGGGCAGGCGGAGGCCGCCACCCACGAGGTGGAGATGCTCAGCTACTCGGTCTCCCACGACCTGCGCGCCCCCCTGCGCCACATCGACGGCTTCAGCCAAGCCCTGGCGGACGATTGTGCCGACACCCTGAGCCCCACTGGCCATCAATACCTGGATCGCATCCAGAAGTCCTGCCGGCGCATGCTGGACATGATGGATGCGCTGCTGGAACTCTCCCGCGTCGGCCGCAGCCAGCTGGAGATCGACCAGCTCGACCTATCCGCCCTCGCCAGACAGGTCGGCGCCGAAGTCGCCGCCAGGAATCCCGGCCGCGAGGTGAAGCTGACAGTGGCTGAAGGGGCGGTGGGAAGGGGAGATGCGCGGCTGATCAAGCTGGCCCTCGAACAGCTTATCTCCAACGCCTGGAAGTTCACCCTGCAGACGGAACGGCCGGTGGTGGAGTTTATCACCACCGAGTGGGATGGGGAGCCGGCCTTCGCGGTGAGGGATAATGGCGTCGGCTTCGACCTCAACTATGCAGAAAAGCTGTTCGCCCCCTTCCAGAGGCTGCACACCCAGCAGGAGTTTGCCGGCGTAGGCATCGGGCTCGCCATGGTAAGCAGGATCATCAGCCGTCACGGTGGCAAAGTGAAGGCGGAAGCCGAGGTCGGCAAGGGAGCCACCTTCACCTTCACCCTTTAGCCTTTTTGGGCCAGTCGGCCAACCAGTTCCCCATGCTGCGCTTCGGTGATCAACACCGTCACCTCGCTGTTGACCAGTTCTTCAACTCCCTCGATCAGTACCGGCAGGTAATTTCTGGTCAGCCCCTTATCCCGCTGAACCAGCACCGGCAGTTCCCTCCCCACGAACCTCTCCGCGAAGGCGTCCCGTTTTCTTTCCGAAAGAAGCCGCAACCGTTCCGCCCGCTCCTTGATGAGCTTGGGGTGTAGCTGCGGCTTCATGGCCGCGGCAGCCGTGCCCGGTCTGACCGAGAAGGGGAAGACGTGCAGGTAGGCGAGCGGGAGCGATTCGACGAACCGGCAGGTTTCCTCGAATTCCTCCTCGGTTTCGCCGGGGAAACCGGCGATCAGGTCGGCGCCGATCGAGATGTCGGGGATGGCTTGTACCAGGGAGTCCACCACCTCGCGATAGAGGGAGGTGTCATAGCCGCGGTTCATGCGGGAGAGTACGCCGTCGGAGCCGCTTTGCAGCGGCAGGTGCAGGTGAGGGCAGACCATGCGGGAAGTGGCCATGAACTCCACCAGTTGCGGGGGGACCTCGGTCGGCTCCACCGAGCCGATCCTCAGGCGGGGCACCAGGGACTGCTCCTGCGCCTTCCTGAGTAGCCCCAGCAGGTCGGTGGGGGGGGCGAGGTCGAGCCCGTAGGCACCCAGGTGGATGCCGGTCAGGACGATCTCCTTGAATCCCTGTGTCACGAAGGATGCCATCGCCTCCAGCGCTTCATCGGGAGTCACGCTCCGGCTGGTGCCGCGCGCGAAAGGGACGATGCAGTAGGCGCAGCGGGCGTCGCAGCCGTTTTGCACCTGCAGGAACGCGCGGGTGTGCTCGGCGAAGCTCTCCAGGCGCGCGCCCTGTCCCGACCTCTCCTGCGAGATGTCGGAGACCACCGCCAGTGGCTGGTCACCCATCTCCCTCACGAAGCTGACGATGTCCCGCTTTTCGCTGTTGCCCAGGATCAGGTTCACTCCCGGAACGCTCAAAAGCTCATCGCCCGCCATCTGGGCGTAACATCCGGTCACCACCACGCGCGCCTCGGGGTTCAGCCGGGTGGCGCGCCTGATCAGGCGGCGGGACTCGGCGTCGGTCTTGGCGGTAACCGTGCAGCTGTTGATCACGTAGATGTCGGCTATTTCGGAAAAGGGGACCATCCGGTATCCCTCCTGCTGGAGGGCCTCGGTCATGGCGGCGGATTCGAACTGGTTGATTTTGCAGCCCAGGGTCGTTATGGCGATTCTTTTCATAGGTCCTGCGTGACTTCCTTTTGTGCCTGAGGGGGAGTAGCGGCGGCTGTAACTGAGGAGATAAAAGCAGAAAAGGGGACACCCCTTTCGGGAGCCCCTTTTCGCGGTGTTCGGTCAGTATAGTGGAAATCGTGCCAGGTTACGAGAGTTTTCTCCCGCCACAGGCCTTCAGCCGGGCGTGCGCCTCGCGCAGCGCCTTCTCGGTGGTCTCCCAGCCGATGCAGCTGTCGGTGATGGAGACGCCGTAGGCGAGCTTGGAGAGGTCGTCGGTGAGCGGCTGGTTGCCGTCCTTCAGGTAGCTCTCGATCATCACCCCCGAGATGGAGCGGTTGCCGGCCTCGATCTGCTCGACCACGTTCATCAGGACAGCCGGCTGCTTGTCGTACTTCTTCTCGGAGTTGCCGTGGCTGCAGTCGACCATCACGGTGGGGGTGAGCCCTGCCTTGGTCAGCATCTCCTCCGCCTTGGCGATGTCCTCGGGGTAGTAGTTGGGCTTCTTGCCGCCGCGCAGCACCATGTGCACATCGGGGTTGCCGTTGGTCTGCACGATGGAGGTCAGCCCGTCCCTGTTGATACCGAGGAAGCTGTGCGGATGGAGAGCCGCCTTCATGGCGTCGATGGCGATCTGCAGATTGCCGTCGGTGCCGTTTTTGAAGCCGATCGGGAAGGAGAGGCCGCTGGCGAGTTCGCGGTGGGTCTGCGATTCGGTGGTCCTGGCGCCGATGGCGCCCCAGGAGAGGAGATCCGCCAGGTACTCGGGGGAGATCGGGTCGAGCATCTCGGTCGCCACCGGCAGCCCCATCTCGGTGATCTTGCACAAGAGGCCGCGGGCGATCCCCAACCCCTTGGAGATCAGGTGGGTGCCGTTCATGTCCGGGTCGTTGATGATCCCTTTCCACCCCACGGTGGTGCGCGGCTTCTCGAAGTAGACGCGCATGATCAGCAAGAGCTCGTCGGAGACCTCCTTGGAGAGCGCGGCCAGGCGCTCCGCATACTCCAGGGCACCCTTTGTATCGTGGATGGAGCAGGGTCCCACCACCACCATCAGCCTTCTGTCTTCACCCCTCAGGATCCGGTTGATCGCGGCGCGGCTGGCGGTGACGCAGGCGCCCGACTGCTCCGAAAAGGGAAACACCTGCCGAAGGTCGGTAGGCGCGATGATGGGAGTGATGCTCTTGATCTTCAGGTTGTTCGTCTTAGCTATCATGAAAGACTCCCGCTAGCGCTTTTTAATGTGCCGTAATCTAGCGCGTTTCGCCGGCGCTGTCAAAAAGAATTCCCGTTATCTGGTTGATTTTTGAGGGGAGCATATTTTTGTATGACCTTGTCGTATGGGGGGATGGGAGGCGGCCAGGAGGGGTGAGGGAATCAGGCGCTCTCCGTGATAAGGGAACCGCCGATCGATTCAAGGGTGGCCAGCTCTGCCCCTGCTTCGACCATTTCAGCGACGGCGCGCTCGGCGTCGCCAGGCTTCAGATCGACCCCGTGGATGGCGTCACTCAAGAGGGTTGCTTGCCATCCTTCTTTAAGTGCCTCAAGGACGCTGGCCTTCACGCAGTAATCGGTGGCGAGCCCCCCTACGTACAGCCTGATCACGCCCTTTTTGCGAAGGAGCTCGGAACAGGTCACGCCGTCGGCGGTCACACCCTGCAGCGCCGAGTAGCCCTCGTCCCAGCGGGTGATCCCCTTGGAGACCACGATGGTCTCCTCGGGCAGCAGCAGTTCCGGGTGGAACTTCGCTCCCTCGCTTTCCTGCACGCAGTGCGCGGGCCAGCCACCGCCGAATTCCTGGAAGTGGGTGCTGTCACGAGGGTGCCAGTCGCGGGAGGCGAAGATGGGGCACCCCCTGCGGGCGAACAGCTGGAGGTAGCGGTTGAGGACGGGAACCACCAGGTCGCCCTTGGGGACGGGGAGCGCGCCACCCGGGCAAAAATCCCGTTGCACATCGACCACCAGCAGTGCCGCTCTGCTTAGCATAGATGCCTCCTTACAAAAGTGCGCCGGGTGATCAGGCAAATTTCCCCTCTATCTCCGCCACCATCT
Organism: Geomonas sp.; assembly: GCF_035254065.1. Taxonomy (GTDB): domain Bacteria; phylum Desulfobacterota; class Desulfuromonadia; order Geobacterales; family Geobacteraceae; genus Geomonas. Next base: position 14,379 of record NZ_DATFBA010000280.1, on the reverse strand, counting down.
TCAGCCTCAGCGCGTTCAGCTGGGGGCTGATGGAAACCTTGTAGATGTGCGGGTTGACGAGCCTCTGGCACCCTTCCGGGAGGCGGCGCAACTGGTCGGCGCACAAATCCGCCGCGCTTGCAAGTGGCGGGGAAGGGGCGCACCTGACGCCGTTTTCCATCACCAGGCTTCTTACCTCGAGGAAACGGGCGTCCGCCGGAATCCTCACGCGCTGCAGGGGATTGGCGGGATCGTAGACCATGCTCCCGGGAGCTATCTCCTCCCCCTCCAGGGTGATCACATCCTGGATGAAGACGCCATTGGGCGCCACTACCCTCAACACCCTCTTGCGGTCCGGCAGGGTCGCCTTGGAGAGATCGCTGGTTATCTTCAGCTTCGGCTGGTCTGCCACCTTGACCAGCTTGTACACCCCGCCCAGGGCGCCGCCTCCCTCTCCGGCACAGGTCGCCAGCCGGGTGCCGACCCCGTAGATGTCCACCCGCCCGCCTTCCGAGCGGATGGACTCGATCACGTGCTCGTCCAGCTCGTTGGAGGCGACGATCTTGACGGCAGGGAAGCCGGCCTGGTCGAAGGAAGCACGCACGTGCCGGGAAAGATAGGCGAGGTCGCCCGAGTCGATGCGCACTCCTGCCAGGGCATGCCCCTTCTCCCGCAGCTCGGCCGCCACCACCAGGGCGTTGGGGAGCCCGCTCTTCAGGGTGTCGTAGGTGTCGATCAACAACACGCAGCTGTCGGGGAACACCTCCGCGTATTTCCTGAAGGCGGTGAGTTCGTCGGGGAAGGACATGATCCAGCTGTGGGCATGGGTTCCCATCACCGGGATGCCGAAGGTCTTACCCGCCAGGACGTTGCTCGTGCTGCGTACCCCTCCGATGTAAGCGGCGCGCGCCTCCGAGAGCCCGCCATCCGGCCCTTGCGCCCGCCTGAGACCGAACTCCAGCACCGTCGCGCCGGCGGCGGCACCGTTTATCCGTGCCGCCTTGGTCGCCACCAGCGTCTGGAAGTTGACGATGTTCAGAAGCGCCGTCTCCACGAACTGCGCCTCGGCCAGTCCACCTTCCACGGTGATGAGCGGCTCACGTCCAAAGACCGCGGAGCCCTCGGCGGGAGCGGTGATGCTCCCCTGGAAACGGAAACCTTGCAGGTAGGAGAGAAACTCCGGCCGGAATATCTTCAGACCCTCCAGGTAGTTCAGGTCATCAGCGCTGAAGGAGAGCTCCTCCAGATAGGAGAGGGCGGTCTCCAGGCCGGCAAAGATGGCGTAACCGCCATTGTAGGGGTTGTGTCGGAAGAACAGGTCGAAGACCGCCGGCTGTTCGTGGATACCCTGTTCCAGGTAGCCGGCCAGCATGGTGAGTTCATAAAGGTCGGTCAGCAGCGGCGAGTACCGCATTTTTCCCCTCCGGTAGGCATAAGTTGTCCACTCCTCTCATGGGAGGGGCCCGTCTCGATGGTTAACTGTAGCACAGCTCACCATTTTCCGCTAACTACCACTCCCCCCGTCTCTGAGGGTAAGGGATGATTGAGCGGGGACGCTTTGCCGGGATGATACGCCCTCACCCGGCCTTCGGCCACCATCTCCCCTAAAGGGGCGAGGGTAAAAGGGGGGGCAGCGGACGATGATTGGTGGGTAGGAAGAGTAGACCTTCTGGGCCGGGGAGAGCGGGGACGCTGTTTTTGCTGGCGGCTCCACACGCTTTCTGGTAGAGAAATAGGAGGCCGCGCACCGTAAGGGTGCGGAAACATACGATGGAGAAAGGGTTAACGATGGGAAATCTGCTGATCATCGGCTGCGGCGCGATCGGGCGTCGTGTCGCTATGCTGGCCCTGGACAAGGGCGAAACGGTATCCACCTTCAACAGGGGGGAGGCCGGCCTGGGCGGCACTGAACACTTCACCGGGAATCTCGACGAGGTCGTCACCTTGAAGGCTCTTCCCACCCGGGGAGCGCAGGTGATCTACCTCGCGCCGCCTCCCGGGGGCGGTAACGAGGAGACCCGGGTTCGGAACTTCTGCAACTCCATATCCGCGGGTGAGGAGCCCGCCAAGATCGTCTACATCAGCACCACTGCCGTGTACGGGGATTGTGGCGGAGCCGTGGTCACCGAAGAGACCGAGCCCAATCCACAGACCAGCAGGGGGAAGAGGCGGCTGCACGGAGAGCACCTGTTCCTGGAATGGGGAAAGGCGCACGGCGTTCCGGTGGTGATCCTCAGGGTAACCGCCATCTATGCAGCGGACCGCCTCCCGGTCATGCAGTTGCGCGCGGGCCAACCGGTGCTCAGGCAGGAAGAGTCGCACCCCACCAATCGGATCCATGCCGACGACCTCTCCCGCATCTGCCTGGCGGCCTTGGAGAAGTGGAAAGACGGGGACATCTTCAACGTGAGCGACGGCGCCCCGACCACCATGACCGACTACTTCAACGCCGCGGCCGACAAGCTTGGTCTTCCGAGGCCGGCCCAGGTGACCATGGAGGAGGCGCGCCGGGTGATGACGCCGCTGATGATCTCGTATTTCTCCGAATCTCGCGTGGTCGATAACCGTAAGATGCTGCAAGAACTGGGGATCGAGCTGCTCTATCCCAACCTGGAAGCCGGCTTGAAAGGGTAATCGGTTCCCTCTGCAGGACGGTTGAAACGTAAAAAGGCCCCGACAGTTTGGTCGGGGCCTTTTTACGTGGCGTCGAGGCGGTGCCTATTTTTTGTGCAAAAAGCTAGACGACCCGAAAGTGTCGCTGACGCGACAGTCGGACGGGCCCTTTCCCACAGACTTTTCCACAGCTTTTGTGGAAGAAAGGAAACGCTGACTCTCGGTTGTCTGAAGGCGGCTCGTGAGAGTGAAAAAGACAAAAGATCGGCTAGTTATGATGCGGTGCCGATTTGCTGGAAGGAAGTGTGCTCCACAATAAGAAAGGTCCATGGATTGCTCATGGACCTTTTTGTTGCATTGGCGCTGTCAGGACACTTTCTACCAATCCGTCGGTTGAAACCTCCCGGAGGTCGAACTGCCCGCCCGTTGTCGGCCGCGCAGCTGATTGGTTCCGGTTCGGTTCCCCTTTTTCAAGTGGTGGTGAGACCACCTGGCGGATGAGATAAGTCGCTTTCAGCGTTGTCCGGCAGGGCGCCAATAGTGCCCCGGAATGTCGAGCGTTTGACTGGATTACTGACCGGCGTCGCAACATGTCCCGGTAAGTCGCTTCAGGCTTCCCTCTGCCAGCGTTGAGGGCTTGCACACCACGACTGAAACCGGAGAGCTTAGTTTGAGAGGTAGTCAGGGACCGCAAACGCTTTGGCTTGTCAATTCCGGAGCCCGCGCATTGTCATGCGCTACAGTGCAATATTCTATCAATGGCCGATTTCCTGTCAACGTCCGCTGAAAATTTTTTTTGAGAGAAAAGCACGCTACATTAAACATTTAATGAGATTGCCGGGGCTCGCAGAGGTGGAGATACGGTGGGTTGTGAGGAAGTTGGTGATCTGTGACAAAAGGGGCTACAGCTCTATGAGATGAACTGAGCAGGAGATGCAGGGATCGTAGCAGCGGACCAGGTGCTCGAGGCTCTTTCGCAGCTCAGCCTCGGTGCACCCCTCGATGCCGCGGGCCAGCGCGAGCAGGTCCCGCGCCAGCGCTCCCTGGTTGAGAGAGGTCGGGGTGATCACGTCCGCCTCGGTGCAGCGGCCATCCTGGTCGAAGCCGTAGCTGTGGATCAGTACCCCGCGCGGGGCTTCGCTGGCGGCACTACCTTTGCCGGCCGAGGGGGTGATTTCGACGGTCCCCTCACCCTCGCTGCCCAGCTCGAGCAGGAGGTCGATCACTTGCAGGGCGCGCTCGGCGGCTTGGCTGAGTTCTATCGCCTGGGCCAGCACATTGCCGCGGATGTCGCATCCGATCAGATCGGCCCTCACCTCGGTGAAGACGGTCCCTGTCTCGGCGCCGAGCACAGCTCCCAGATTGAGCCGTGACAGAGCGCCCACCGTCGGCTCTTCTCCGTCCACCCGCGCATGCTTGGCGTACGAATAGGGGAGCACCGTCTCCACGACATGGTCGCGGTACTCCTCGATGGCGAATGGCGAGCCGGTCGAGCTTCGAAGCAGCTCACCGGAGATAGGAGAGGGAGAGGGATGCAGCGCGAGGTACGCCGGCTCGGGGAGCGGCGGGAAGGGGACGGGTGACCTGAATAGCTGGTAACTTTGCCGGCACTCGGGGAGGATGGCGAGTAGTTCGTCCTTTAGACGCAGCAGCGCGTCCTTGCCGACCCTTTGCCCCAAGCCCCCCACGGTGATATTCACCGGGTGGATCAGCCTGCCGCCCACCGTCTCCTGGATCAGGTTCCCCACCCGCTTGATGCGCAGGCCGCTTCTCACCGTTTCCGGAGCCCGGGCGACCAGCCCGCTGACCCCGCGCTCCCCCATCAGGTCCGGGAGCAGCAAAAAGTAGAGGTGGAGGGCGTGGTCCTGCAGCATCCCCCCGGCGGTGATCAGCTCGCGGGTCAGCCTGGTCAGCTCCGATACCTCGATCCCCAACGCCCTTTCCACCGCAGTGAGGGCGGTCACCTTGTGGACGGTGGAGCAGAGCGAGCAGATGCGGCAGACGATGTCCGGGACCTCGCGGTACCCTTTACCGATCAGTAACGCCTCGAAGAGCCGCGGCGAATCGGTGAGGCGGAGTTCGACCCGTTCGGCCCTGTGGCCGTCCAGGAAGACCTTGAGGCTCCCGTGCCCCTCCACCCTCGTTAACGGTTTTATCTCAACGACGCTGCCCATAGTTCCACTCCGGAGTAAAGCGGCTCAACCTCCGCTCGATCTCGTCGCGACCGAAGTTCCGCTCCAGGAGGAGCTCCAGTTCCTGGGCGACGTTGGCCTCCCGCACCGGGCCGCGGCATCCTTCGCAGGCGATGCCGGTGGCGGGACAGCGCGCATTGCACCCCCCCTGGATGACCGGGCCCAGGCAAAACTGATTCCTCTCCAAAAGCAGGCAGAGATTCTCCCTGCTGCGGCACTCCGTGCAGACCGGATAACACGGGGCAGGGGGGAGGGTGCCGGCGAGCAGCGCCCCGAGTAGGGCGAGGAGGTCCGGCTTCTCGGGGGGGCAGCCGGTGATGGCGAAATCGACGCTGACGAACTTCTCGAACGGGCCGGGCTGGAAGGAGGAGATTTCGCTCGCCGATCTTCCGTACACCCTGGCGAGCATCTCGGCGCGGTCCGCGCTGGCGTTGTTCATGGCGGCCACCCCGCCGAAGAGGGCGCAGGTCCCGAAGGCGACCAGCAGCCGGCTGGTGTTCCTCAGCTTGAACAGGAGGGCGTGGTCCTCCGGTGTGGAAACGGCCCCCTCCACGATGGCGGCGTCGTAGAGCCCCTCCGGTTCTGCTATGCTCTCTCCCATCGGGAAGTAGTCGATGGCGAACTTGCCGGCGATGAGGGGGAGTTCCTCCTCGCAGTTCATGAGGGTCAATTGACAGCCGGAGCAGGCGGTGAGTCCGGCTATGGCGAGCCTCGGCCTGTTCATAACGCCTCCGGTATCCCTTTCAGATCGCTCAGCCGGAATACCGGGCCATCGGTGCAGCAGAGCTTCTGGCCGATCGCGCAGTGGCAACAGCGTCCCACCCCGCAGCGCATCCGCCGCTCCAGGCTGACCAGGATCCGCTCCGGGGGGAGACCAGCCTCCTCCAGCTCCTGCATGAGGCATCGGTACATGGGAGGTGGGCCGCAGACCGCGGCGTAGCTTCGCCCGGCATCGAAGCTGAACCCCTTCAGGAGGTCGGGGAGGAGACCGACGGTGCAGCTGAAGTTCCCGGTGGGGAGCTCCGGCGCGAAGTCGACCGTCAAAAACAGCCGCAGCGCGCTCTTGCCGGCCAGCTCTGCCAGCTCTTCGCGAAAGAGCATCAGCTTGGGCTGGCGCGCTCCGTACATCAGGGTGACCTGCCCGAACTGTTCCTGGTGCCTCAAAAGGTGGAAAAGGAGCGAGCGAAGGGGCGCGATTCCCAGTCCTCCGGCCAGCAGCAGGACGGGACGTCCCGCCATCTCCTCGATGGGAAAGCCGGTCCCGAAGGGGCCGCGGATGCCGAGCCGGGTTCCGGTTCTTGCACTATGCAGGAGCTCCGTCACGTGTCCCACCCGGCGGACGCAGAGGTCCAGTTTCCCTCCTGCGGTGGGGACGTCGGCGGGAGAGATGGGGACCTCCCCCCCACCAGGGACGGAAAGCTGGACGAACTGACCTGGAATGAAGGCGGAGAGCGCCTGGGAAGCCCCCTCCTCGAGCTGGATGGAGAAGAGGGCGGTATCAGGCGAGAGCTCCCGCTTGTCGGTAAGGGTGGCCGCCAGGGGGGCATTCATGGCAGGATCTCCCCGGTCACGATGAGCTCCCGCAGGTCGATGTCAACCGGACAGGCTTGGCGGCAGCGGCCACAGCCGACGCAGGACGAGATCCCCTCAAGCGGCGAGAACCCGCAGTACTTGTGGAGGAAGCGGTAGCGAAAGCGCTCCAGTCTGCTGGCGCGGAAGTTCCCTCCGGCAACCTCCCCGTGAGTAACAAAGAGACAGTTGTCCCACTCCCTCAAACGGTACCCCCCTCCGGCGAGAGAGGGGTACTCCCTGACATCGAAGCAGTAGCAGGTCGGACAACAGACCGAGCAGGCACCGCAGGAGACGCAGCGCTCGGCAAAATCCTCCCACAGCGGGTTGTCCGAGAATCGGAGTTGCGGGTCTTGAGGGGGGATGGGGCAAGGAAGATCGCGGTGGTCTGCCTCTGCCGGGGAGGGAAGGATCAGCGGGCTCGCGGCATCCAGGATTTCACGGCCGCGCTTGCTGAAGGCGCTGATTTCGAAGCCTCTTTCGGCTGTGGAGAAGAAGAGGTCGCATCGGCCGCCGCGGACTGGTTCGGTGCAGAAGCAGAAATCGTCGGGCCTGCAGGAGATGCCGATCAGGGTGAGGGCGGAGCGCCTGCGGGCGTAGGCAGGATCGTCTTCAAGGCCCAGGAAAACGAGGTCGAGGTAGGCGATGCCCGCGAGGTCGCAGGGGTGGACACCGAAGAGGACGATGTCGGGAGGTTCGGTGGCCGCGGTGCGGTAGCCGGCATCATCGTAGAAGAGGATCTTCTCCCTGAAGGGGAGCAGGTATTTCTTGGGAGGGATCTGCGTCCTTTGGTGGTCGAGGCATAGGTCAGACGTGGAAACGATGGGCGCGAAGGCGGTCACCCCCTGCTCGTTGACAGTAGGGCCGTGCAGCTCACCAAACGGGCGAAGCGTCTCCAGGAAATCGGATAGCAGGGCATCTTTGAGAAATCCCTTTTCCACTGCGGCACCTCGTGACGATGATTCATTGTACCTGCGGTGCCGCAGATGGCAACCTGACTGGAGAAAGCTGGCATCTCCCAGACTGAGCACTGATTCAGCTGTTCGGCTTTGTACATGCCGCTTTGACTTGTTATCGATAAAATGATAGGACTGACATTCCCCCATTAATCCTTTGACAGAGACCGGTATGAAAAAAGCATTCGTCGATTACCACTGCCACCTGCTTCCCTCCCTGGATGACGGCTCGACAGATCCTCAGGAGTCCGTAGCGATGGCACGCATCCTGGCCAGGTCCGGTTTTGACGTGGTGCATTGTACTCCGCACAGGATAAAGGGGTGTTACGAGAACGAGCCGGAAAAGGTCCGGCAGGCCACCCGCCTGCTGCAGCGTCTGGTTCATGAGGAGGGGATCGATCTCTCCCTGGTTGCGGGGACCGAGCATTACCTCGACGAGTTCCTGGTCGATCAGCTGCCCGGCGCGCTGACCACCGGCGTCTCCCGTCATCTCCTGGTGGAGGCTCCCTTCCGCTCCGCGCCGGAGCTGGTCAGCGCCATGGTGTTCGGCCTCATCAACCGCGGCATGAGCCCCCTGATCGCGCACCCGGAGAGGTGCAACGTCTTCGATCCAGGTCCCGCTACCGGCAGCCGCGGGGCATTTTCCTTCCTGAGGGGGAAGCCGAAGAAGCACGATTTGAGCGGGTCGCTGATAGTGGGACTGTGTGAGGCGGGATGCCGCTATCAGGGAAATCTCGGCAGCTTCGCCGGCATCTACGGCAGCGAGATCAAGGAGCGGGCCATCGTCTTTCTGAAGGAGGGGATCTACTCCTGCGTGGGGAGCGACGCCCACCGCCCTGATCATCTTGCCCGTTATCTGTCGGAGGGGATGGAGACCGTGGTCGCCACGGTGGGGGAGGAGGCCGCTTTCGAGCTGTTCTCGGCCCAGGCACTCAGGTAAAGCCGTTGGGGTGGTCGATGCGGTTCCAGCTGTAAAATCGTTGACTTTGGCCCTGCCCTGATGCATAACGCATTCGATACCCAGAGGAGGCGTCGATGGAACGGTTGGTCAGGCACGTAAAGGGCAAAGTCATTACCGGCCTCTTCGTGGTGGTGCCGCTCGGCATCACCATCTTCATTCTCAAGTTTCTCTTCAACTTCGCCGACGGCATTCTCGGCGCCTACCTGGACTCGCTGTTCAGCTTCTTCATCCACCGGGACTACCATATCCCGGGGCTCGGCATGCTGACCGGGTTCCTGGTGATCTATCTCTCCGGCGTGCTGGCCACCAACGTGATGGGGACTCGCATCCTCAAGTGGGCCGACGAACAGCTCTCCCGTATTCCCTTGGTCAAGTCGATCTACTCCTCCAGCAAGCAGCTGACCCAGGTCTTCCGGGAAGGGAAGACCTCGTACCGGCGCGCCGTCTTCGTCGAATGGCCGAGGGGCGGCGTACGGGCCATCGGCTTCGTCACCGGAGAGGTGGTGCGCGATGGCGAAAAACTGATCGTCGTCTACGTCCCCACCATGCCCAATCCCACTTCCGGCTTCGCCCTTTTCTTCAGGGAATCGGAGGTGCATGAGAGCGGCATGACCGTTGAAGAAGCGGTCAAATTCGTGGTTTCCGGCGGAGCCGTGGTGCACTGAAGCGATGCTTATGGTAGGGGACCCCGTGTGGGTCCAGTGTTGTCCGGTTTGTTTCTTGCTTTACCGGTCAAAATCGCCGTTCACCCTGAGCTTGTCGAAGGGCGTGGCAACCTTTACGGCTACAAAGACGGGGAAAGTTGGTGCTGATGCTTCGACAGGCTCAGCACGAACGGCCCAACCAGGTCACATCTGGTAACCATAATCCCTTACCGTGTGGGTCACCTTACTGCTTGCCAAGGGCAGGGCGGCGCATGGGGCCGCCCCTACGACGATTCCGGAGTCAACTTGAATATGAAGATCGTGGTACTCGATGGCTTTACCTTGAATCCGGGAGATAACCCGTGGGATGCTGTCGGCCGGCATGGCGAGCTGACCGTGCACGACCGGACGCCGGATGAGCTGGTGTTGGAACGTTGCGCCGGGGCCGAGATCGTGCTGACCAACAAGACGAAGCTCTCCGCTCAGACCCTGGCTGCTCTGCCTCAGCTGAGGCTGATCTGCGTGCTGGCGACCGGCTATAACGTGGTGGACGTGGAGAAGGCGGCGCAACTCGGCATCCCGGTCTGCAACGTTCCGGAGTACGGCAGCGACTCGGTGGCGCAGCACGCCACGGCTTTGCTGCTGGAACTCACCAACATGGTCGGCTGCTATGATCAGGCGGTCAAACGCGGCGATTGGAGCCGTTCCCGGGACTTCACTTTCGTGGCAGATCCGCTGACCGAACTGGCCGGCAAGGTTATGGGGATCGTGGGGCTGGGCCACATCGGGGCGAGGGTGGCCCGCATCGCCCACGCCCTCGGCATGGAGATCGTCGCCTACAACCCTACCCATCGGGTCGCTCCCGAAGGGCTCCCGGTGGAGTGGCTCTCCCTCGACGAGCTCTTCCGAAGGGCGGACGTCATCAGCCTGCACTGCCCGCTGACCACCCAGAACCAAGGACTGGTGAACAGGGAGCGGTTGGCGCTGATGAAGCCGCACTCCTTCATCATCAACACCTCGCGCGGCGGGCTCGTGAACGAGCAGGACCTCGCCGATGCCCTCAACAGCGGCGCCCTCGCCGGTGCAGCGGTCGACGTGGCCGCCCATGAGCCCATTCCCTCCGACAGCCCGCTCATCACCGCAAAAAACTGTCTCATCACGCCGCACATCGCTTGGGCGACCTTGGCTGCCAGACGCAGGCTGATGGCGACCACGGCCGAGAACATTGCCGCCTTCCTGGCCGGGAAACCTCAAAACGTGGTAAACGCAGTGTGAAGCAGTACGGTGAAGTTGGGCTAATGCTTCACCAGAGCTTTAGATACCTGTAACGAAGTCGTAATACTTGCGCGCTATCTTTCTCCCATATAAAAGAGAAAAGGAGAAAGATATGACGACGATGACTTTAGGTGACTTCTATGTTTGGTACTGCGAGTGGTGTGACTCCAGGAATCTGACCCCCTGGGTCAAGACGGGTGGAGGGACAGTTTGCTGCGGAGGGTGCCATAAAGAGTTCTCAGTGGCGGGCGCTGCATAGCGTTTCTACAAGAGCAAATCCCCCCTGTCCCCCCTTTAACAAGGGGGGGACCTGAGAATGGGAGATGATAAGTAATGCGGAAAAAGAAAGGGGCGCATCCTTGGCGGGTGCGCCCCTTTCTGCTTGTGACGGCGGGAAGGATCAGGCGATGGTGTGGCGGATGTCCTTTCCCTTCACCATGAAGATGACCATCTCGGCCACGTTGGTTGCGTGGTCGGCGATCCGCTCCAGGCACTTGGAGATGTAGTTGACCTTGATGGCGCGGGCGATGGTGGTCGGGTCGCCCATCATGAAGGTCAAAAGCTCGCGTTGGATCTGCTCGTTCAGGTCGTCCACCACCTGGTCGTCTTGGCAGACCTTCATCGCCAGGTTCTCGTCGCCCCGCACGAAGGCATCCAGCGCCTGCTTGACCATGTCCGAGGCGGCCTGCGCCATCCGGGGGAGGTCGATGTACGGCTTGAGGTTCGGTTCCTGGTTCAATTCCCTCACCCGCTTGGCGATGTTTGCGCACTGGTCGCCGATTCGCTCCAGGTCGGTGACGATCTTTAGCGCCAGGGTGATGAAGCGGAGGTCCCGCGCCGCAGGCTGCCGGCGGGCCAGCACCTCCAGGCATTTCTCGTCGATCTCCATCTCCAGGTGATTTATCTCGTGGTCGAAGGCGATGGTCTTCTGCGCCAGTTCGGAATCTCTATCCACCAGGGACTGCATGGCATTGGCAATCATCGCCTCCACCTTCCCCCCCATCTCCAGGAGTTTTTCCCGTATCTCGTTGAGTTCGTTGTCGAACTGTTTGCTGAAGTGTTCTCTCTCCATTAAAACGTCTCCCGGAATCATCCAGTAATTATTACTGACTACTTATTAACCGATAAGGTTGGATTGGCAAGCGAAACCGTGCCTTTTCATTCCCTTGCTAGCCGAAACGCCCGGTGATGTAATCCTCGGTCTGTTTCTGCTCCGGCTTGGTGAAGATCTTTTTGGTCTCGCCGCACTCGATCAGGTCGCCCATGTAGAGGAAGGCGGTGTAGTCGGAGACGCGGGCCGCCTGCTGCATGTTGTGGGTGACGATGATGATCGTGTAGCGCTCCTTTAGTTCCTCGATCAGTTCCTCGATCTTCAGGGTCGAGATCGGGTCGAGGGCGGAGGCTGGTTCGTCCATCAGGATGACCTCGGGCTTGACTGCGATGGTGCGCGCGATGCAGAGACGCTGCTGCTGGCCGCCGGAGAGGTTCATGGCGTTGGTCTTCAGGCGGTCCTTCACCTCGTCCCACAGTGCCACCCGTTTCAGGCTGGTCGCCACGATCTCGTCCGCCTCGGCTCTGTTCATGCGCCCGTTCAGCTTGTAGCCGGCGATGACGTTGTCGTAGATGGACATGGCGGGGAAGGGGTTGGGCTTCTGAAAGACCATGCCCACCCGCCGCCTGATGGAGACCGGGTCCACACCCCTGTCGTAGATGTCGCCGCCGTCCAGGAGGATCTTGCCGCTCACCCGGGCGGAGGGGACCAGGTCGTGCATCCTGTTGATGGATCGGAGCAGGGTGGACTTGCCGCAGCCGGAAGGGCCGATGATGGCGGTCACGCTGTGCTCGGGGAAATCGATGTTGATGTCCTTCACGGCGTGGGTCTTGCCGAAGTGGATGTTCACGTCCTCCAACTGTACCTTGATGGACAGCGGAGCGCTTTCAGCCTTGAGTTTCACGTTGGTGTAAGCCATTGTTTTCGCCTTATAGGTGATCGCTTGCGCCGTATCGATGGCGACGAGCTTTGGTACGGTGGCATCATCTCCCACCAGTCTTCTGCAAGGTAGGGAGTCGCCCCCCTGTCTTTCTTAGCCGCTGTGTCTTCCCCTGCTGAAGTAGCGGGCGGTGAGGCTCAGCGTGAACATGACGGTGACCAGGACCAGTGCCCCCGCCCAGGCCAGCCGGTGCCAGTCTTCATAGGGGGAGATGGCGAAGTTGAAGATCTGCAGCGGTATGGCGGCCATGGGCTCGGTGACCTTCTTGGTCCAGAACTGGTTGCCCAGCGCGGTGAACAGCAGCGGCGCGGTTTCCCCTGCCACCCTGGCGATGGCCAGCAGGATGCCGGTGGTGACCCCGGACATGGCGCTCCTCAGAGTGACCTTGAGGCTGGTGCGCCAGAAAGGAACCCCGAGGGCCAGCGAGGCCTCGCGCAGGGTTCCGGGTACCATCTTCAGCTGCTCCTCGGTGGTGCGCAGCACGATGGGGATCATGATCAGGGCGAGCGCCACTGCGCCGGCCAGCGCCGAGAACCCCTTCAGGGGCACCACCAGCAGCGCGTAGGCGACCAGGCCGGTGATGATGGAGGGGGTCCCCGAGAGGACGTCGGCCGCGAAGCGGACCGTGGTGGAGACCTTGCTGCCGCCGTACTCGACCAGGTAGATGGCGCCGAAGATGCCGATGGGGAGGCCGATGAGCGAGGCCATGGCGATCATCACCAGGGAGCCCACCATGCCGTTGGCCATGCCGCCGCCCACCTCGCCCGGAGGCTTGGGGATCTCCCGGAAGAAGTCGAGGTTCACCGAGCTGATCCCCATCTTCACGATGTGGAAGAAGATGAGCCCCAGCGGGATGAGGACGGCGGCGGTTGCCGCGAACATCAGAAAGGTCGCCAGGTGGTTCTTCAGCTTGCGGAACGCTACGCTCTGCATCATGCCGCACCTCCCGGCCCTTTGGAGACGCTCCAGATCAATAGCCTCGCCAGTGCGTTGATGATCAGGGTGACGATCAGCAGGATCAGGCCGATCTCCATGAGCGCCGAGCTGTGCAGCTTGGTGGTCGCCTCCGCGAACTCGTTGGCGATCACGCTCGGCATGGTGTAGGCCGGGGCGAGCAGCGACAGGGATATCTTGGGAGCGTTGCCGATCACCATGGTGACCGCCATGGTCTCCCCGACCGCGCGACCGAGCCCCAGGATGGCGGCGCCCAGGATGCCGGACTTGCCGTAGGGGAGGATGGCCGTCCTGATGGTCTCCCAGCGGGTGGCGCCCAGGGCGATGGCAGCTTCCTTCTGGTTTTGCGGCACGGCCAGCAGCACTTCCTTGGTGATGGAGGTGATGATGGGAACCACCATGATCATCAGGATGAAGATGGCCGCCAGCATGCTGACGCCATAGGGCGCACCCTGGAAGAGGGGGATGAACCCCAGGTGTTCGATGAGCCACGGCTCGACGGTGGACTGCAGCCAGGGGGCCATGACCAGCACCCCCCACAGGCCGTAGATGACCGAGGGGATGGCGGCCAGGAGCTCCACCAGCGGCGCGATGATGGCGCCCCATCTCTTGGGGCAGATCTCGGTGATGAAGAGGGCGGCGCCGATGCTGAGCGGCGTGGCCAAAAGCAGGGCAAAGACCGAGGAGACCACCGAGCCGTAGATGTAGGGAAGGGCCCCGAAGACTCCTCCCACCGCGTCCCACTCGCTGGTTGTGACGAACTTCCAGCCGAACGTCTCAAGCGCAGGGAGGCTCTGCCTGGCCATCTCGAACAGCATGAGAGCCAAAATGGCCAGGATGCTGAGGGCGAAGAGGGCGGTGACCCACCTGAAGATCAGGTCGCCGTTGATTCTCTTCTCCCGCTGGATCGGTTTGGCGTTTTTGGTAAGCAAAGTACTCTCCGTGGGCGGAGCGGACAGGGTCGAGGTACTGGCGTGTTGCATAACGGGTCTCGTGGCACGAGGGTTCCGCCGCCGGCGGAGCCTCGATAGGTCTAGGGTTATGTCATAACAAAAGCCTGGCCGGCGTCGATTCCCCGTGGGAGGTCGGACACCGGCCAGGCGGTTTTCCTGCCTTAGCGGATGGTCTTGACGGTCTTCTCCAGCATCTTCACCACGTTGGCCGGCAGCGGCGCGTAGAGCAGCTGGCTCGCCATCTTCTGGCCATGCTTCAGTTCCCACTCCAGGAACTCGACCAGCTTCTTCC
>NZ_DATFBA010000279.1:0-18819 GCF_035254065.1 Geomonas sp. | reverse complement strand
AAGTGCTGCGGCGCCCCCAACATGCTCGGTCATGACCGGGAGGGGCTGGTGCAGGCGGCGAGCTACAACACCGAGCTTTTCGAGGCCCATTCCTTCGATTTCGTGGTCACCGACTGCGGAGGGTGCGGAGCCGAGCTGAAGAAGTACGGGCATCACCTGCAAGGACGGGAGGACGCCACCGCCTTCAGCGCCAAGGTGCGCGACATCTCGGAGGTGCTGGCCGGCGAGGCGGAGCAGCTCATGCCGCTTTTGAAACCGCTGCCAGTGAAGGTGACCTATCACGATCCCTGCCACATCTCGCACTGCCAGGGTATCCGCAACCAGCCGCGCGCGCTCATCAAGATGATCCCCGGTATCGACTTCCGCGAGCTCCCCGAGGCGGACTCCTGCTGCGGTTCGGCGGGCACCTACAACCTGGAGAAGCCGGAGATGTCGGACCGGGTGCTGAACAGGAAGGTGGCGAACGTCCAGAAGACCGGGGCCGAGTATCTGGTTACCGGCAACCCCGGCTGTCTCCTGCAACTGAAGAAGGCGCTCGCGGAGGCCGCTCCGCAGGTGAAGGTTATCCATCTCACCGAACTCTTGCAGATGAGCATTGACGCCTGAGAACCTATAGCCGCGAAGAACTACTGAGACAATCGGAGAAAGGCACAGTCTGAGGCAAGCTCGACCTTTGACTGTGTCTTCTCAGATCTTCGACAAAGTTCTCCGTGGCTACTGCTTTTGCTCTCCGAAGTTTCTCCCAAAGAAAAAAGCTGTTGCCAACCTAAAGCTAATATAGTATCCGTGCAGGTCATGAAGTTTTCGCCAATAAAGCCTAAGAAGGTTTCCACCCAGATAGCCGAACAGATCCGCGCCTCCATCCTGGCCGGCGAGTTCAACCCGGGCGAGAAACTCCCCCCCGAACGTGAGCTTGCCGAGATGTTCGGCGTTTCCCGCCCGTCGGTCCGCGAAGCCCTCAACTTCCTCGCCTCCACCGGCCTGGTAGAAACCTACCAAGGGGGCGGTACCGTGGTCCGCTCGCTGGTGGAGACCAACGCCAGCTTGCCGCTGTCGGAGCTGATCCGCATCGACGGCGACCGCGCGCTGGACGTGATCGAGGTGCGCAAGGGGATGGAGTCCTGGACCGCCTGGTATGCGGCCACCCGCGCCCTCCCCGAGGACATCCGCCGCCTGCAGGTGATCGTGGACGGCATGGCCAAGAACCTGGAGGAGCTCAAGCACTCCGAGGACCTGGACGCCCACTTCCACACCCTGATCGCCAAGGCGACCCACAACGTGGTCTGGTTCCACATGATGCAGAGCATCTTCGACGCCATGCAGGAATTCCAGCGCGACGTCTGGCGGGCGGTCTACCTCACCGAAGAAGACCACAAGCTCCTCTACAGCCATCACAACAAGATCTACGAGATGATCCGGGACAGAAACGCGGACGGTGCCCGCGACGCCATGATGGAGCACCTCACCTTCGCCCAGAAGCGCTGCTCAGCCTACGTCTCCATGCGCGGCGGCACCGATATGTCCGGGGCGTAGAGAAACAGATTAAGGTTAAGTTGAGGTTAAGAAAACCTGGAGGCCCGGCTGTTTTGCCGGGCCTTTCTTTTTAAGGTGAAGTCCCCGCCTGAAGAATGAGCTAAGCCGACTACCTTTGACACTCCCTCTCCCTCCGGGAGAGGGCCGGGTGGAGGGCAGCCACGCATCTGTACGCTGTCCCCGCATCGACACTTTCCTCACCCTAGCCCTCCCCCGGAGGGGGAGGGGGCTTTCTGGCATGCGTGATGTGATATCAGTGGGTTACCTGCGATCGCCGAAAGAAGGACCGCGCAGAAGGGTGATAATTGGTGCAGGAGCGTCAGGCCCCGCCGCAATTCCCGCCGATCCCCGTCTGCCGGCTCTTTTTGGTTGATGCAGGGTGCCTTTTTCGGTATAGTTACCCGATTTATCGGTATAGATAAAACCAAGGAGGGTTTTTCAATGATAGATTTCCTCGGCGATTGGAAGCGTACCAGCTACTGCGGCGAACTCAGAGCGGAACACGTGGGACAGGAAGTGGTCCTCATGGGATGGGTGGCGAAGAGGCGCGACCACGGCGGCCTCATCTTCGTCGACCTGCGCGACCGCGACGGCATCGCCCAAGTGGTGTTCGACCCGGAAAGGTGCGCTGATGCCCACGCCAAGGCGGAAGCCGTAAGGAGCGAGTACGTCCTGGCCATCAAGGGCATCGTCGCCCGGCGTCCCGAGGGGACCATCAACCCGAAGATGAAGACCGGCGAGATCGAGGTCGAGGTCACCGAGTGCAAGCTCCTGAACCCCTCCAAGGCCCTGCCGTTCATGCTGGACGGCTTCGTCGACGTCAACGAAAACCTCCGGCTCAAGTACCGCTACCTCGACCTGCGCACCAACCAGCTGCAGTCCAACATGATCCTGCGCTCCAAGGTGGCCCAGGTGACCCGCTCCTACCTGACTGACAACGGCTTCCTGGAGATCGAGACCCCCTTTCTGACCAAGTCCACCCCGGAAGGGGCCCGTGACTTCCTGGTCCCCTCCAGGATCAACAAGGGCGAGTTCTACGCGCTGCCGCAGTCCCCGCAGCTCTTCAAGCAGATCCTGATGG
The DNA here is from genome assembly GCF_035254065.1 of Geomonas sp. Lineage (GTDB taxonomy): Bacteria > Desulfobacterota > Desulfuromonadia > Geobacterales > Geobacteraceae > Geomonas. The sequence continues at coordinate 16,205 of NZ_DATFBA010000279.1, read as the reverse complement.
TGTCCGGCATGGACCGCTACTTCCAGATCGTGCGCTGCTTCCGCGACGAGGACCTGCGCGCCGACCGCCAGCCGGAGTTCACCCAGATCGACTGCGAGATGTCCTTCATCCAGAGGGAGGACATCATCAAGGTGATGGAAGGGCTGATGGCCCGCATCTTCTTCGAGGCGAAGGGGATCGAGGTGCCGCTCCCGATCGAGCACATGACCTACGCCGAGGCCATCCGCCGCTTCGGTGTCGATAACCCCGACCTCCGCTTCGGCCTGGAACTGGTCGAGCTCTCCGACATCGTCAAGGACTCCGGCTTCAAGGTCTTCGCCGACGTCACCAAGGGTGGTGGCATCGTCAAGGGGATGAACGTCAAGGGTGGCGGTTCCTTCTCCAGGAAGGAGATCGACGACCTGACCGCCTTCACCGCCATCTACGGTGCCAAGGGTCTTGCCTACGTGAAGATCACTGCCGACGGCTGGCAGTCCCCGATCGCCAAGTTCTTCACCCCCGAAGAGATCGCCACCATGGACAAGGCATTCGGTTCGGAGGAGGGAGACCTGCTCCTCTTCGTGGCCGACAAGCCGAAGGTCGTCAACGACTCGCTCGGCCGCCTGCGTAACCACCTGGCCGCCAAGATGGGCCTCACCGACCCCAACGAGTACCGCTTCGTCTGGATCACCGACTTCCCGCTGCTCGAATGGGACGAGGAGGGGGGCCGCTGGGCCGCGGTGCACCATCCCTTCACCGCGCCCATGGACGAGGACCTGCAGTACGTGGAGAGCGACCCCGGCCGCTGCCGCGCCAAGGCCTACGACCTGGTGCTGAACGGCAACGAGATCGGCGGCGGTTCCATCAGGATCCATCAGGAGGAGGTGCAGTCGCTGATGTTCAAGATGCTCGGCCTCTCCGAGGAGAGCGCCCGCAGCAAGTTCGGCTTCCTTCTGGACGCGCTCGAGTACGGCACCCCGCCGCACGGCGGCATCGCCTTCGGCCTGGACCGCCTGATGATGCTGATCACCGGCTCCGATTCCATCCGCGACGTGATCGCCTTCCCGAAAACGCAGAAGGGCGCCTGCCTGATGTCCGAGGCTCCCTCCGGCGTCGACACCCTGCAGCTGCGCGAGCTCGGCATCCGCCTGGCCGCCAAGTAGCGGCCCCGCTTGAGGCCGACGCGCACCCTCATAGCGCTTCTGCTCGTCTTTGCGCTGGCCGCCTGCGCCACCGAACCACCCCGCTACCGCAAGGCCGCGCTCGGTGCGCTGGTGCGGGTCTACTCCGCGGGAGCGGAGACCCTTTTCCCGGGCGAGTTCCGCAGCACCATGGAGACCTACGGGAAGGCCGAGGCCTTGCAAAAAGAGGGGGAGCGCGACCAGTCCGAGGAGTTTTACTACCTCACCATGCTGAAGGGGGAGCTGCTCGAGAAGGAGATCGTGCAGCTGAAGGCGCGGCAGCGGGAGGAAGAGCTCAAGCGGCAGGAAGAGCGCAAGAGGGCCGAGCTGGCCCGCCAGGCGCAGGAGGAGGCCAACCGGCTGGCTCGCCTGCAGGCGGAAGCGCAGGCGCAGGCGCAGAGGGAGGCGATCGAGGCCGCCCGCAGGAAGGTGGTCAAGCCGCCCAAGGAGCGCATCGTTTTGGTCTCCTCCTACACGGTCAGACGAGGGGAGTCGCTCCCCTTCATCGCCTCGCAGCCGGAGGTGTACGGAGACCGGCTGCTCTGGCCGCTGATCTACAAGGCGAACCGGGCCCAGATCAGGGACCCCCGCCACATCTGGCCGGGGCAGGTGCTCAGGATCCCCCGCAACCAGGGACGCGACGACATCGCCGAGGCCAAGCGCTACGCGCAGGATCACCCGCTGCACTAGATAGAGTAGAGAGAACGAACATCCGCCAGGGGCGGGCCACATCGGCCCGCCCTTTTTCCGTTTTACCCGGGCAGGCAGGTGAGTGGTCGGGGCAACCCTGGCAAGCCGCCCCTTCGCCTGGCTCAGGGTGAACGGTTTAGGGTGGCGCGGGCTCGACCCTCGCGGCTTCATTCATTAGGAAAACGGGGTTCACTCTCCCGTTTCCTCCCCCCTCCGGGAGAGGGAGTGTCAGCTGATCTTTTCTCTCCACGCTGGGTGCATTTGATGATAGCGGCGATCAGCTAACTTCAATAGCCATCGACTATTATGGCTGCCTAACGCGGTTTCCCCCGTCCAGTCAATTTTTTTTCACGAAGTAAAAATTTGCTGCTAGAATTTACCCTTGACACTCAAATTCGATTTGTATACTGTATACAAAATTTTATTCAGGATAGGCGCCGACCCTAACACCGCGGAATGCCTCTAAAATGAGGACAGGGGTTGCAGGGAGCGGCATCGCTGTCCCTTTTTTGTTTCATTCGCAAAGTCGAATAGTTGCTGCCTGTGCCGATGTAGATGACCAACCGCGAGAGACCTTTCGTTAAGCCTGTAGCGATCTGGCATAAAAACCAAGGAGAGATCATGACAACATCAAAGATTATCTGGACTAAGATCGATGAAGCACCCGCACTGGCGACCTACTCTCTGCTCCCCATCGTCAACGCCTTCACCAAGGCGGCCGGCGTCGAGGTAGAAACCAGGGACATCTCCCTCGCTGGCAGGATCATCGCGAACTTCCCCGAGAACCTGACCGAGGACCAGAAGATCGCCGATGAACTGGCCTACCTGGGTGAGCTGACCCAGAAGCTGGAAGCCAACATCATCAAGCTCCCCAACGTCTCCGCCTCCATCCCGCAGCTGAAGGCCGCCATCGCCGAGCTGCAGAGCCAGGGCTACAACATCCCCAACTACCCGGAGGATCCCAAGACCGAGGAAGAGAAGGCGCTCAACGCCCGTTTCGCCAAGGTGCTCGGCTCCGCCGTCAACCCGGTGCTGCGCGAGGGTAACTCCGACCGCCGTTCCGCCAAGGCCGTCAAGGAATACGCCAAGAAGCACCCGCACAAGATGGGTGCCTGGACCGCCGACTCCAAGAGCCACGTCTCCCACATGACCGCCGGCGACTTCTACCACTCCGAGAAGTCCGCCACCATTCCGGAGGCCGGCACCTACAAGATCGAGTTCGTGGACAAGGCCGGCAAGGCCACCTGCATGAAAGAGCTCAAGCTGCAGGCCGGTGAGGTAGTCGACGGCTCCTTCATGAGCGTCAAGGCCCTCAGGAAGTTCATCGCCGAGCAGATCGACGACGCCAAGGCCAAGGGGATCCTCTTCTCCGTCCACCTCAAGGCCACCATGATGAAGATCTCCGACCCGATCATCTTCGGGCATTTCGTCTCGGTCTTCTTCGAGGACGTCTTCAGCAAGCACGCCGCCACCTTCAAGGAGCTGGGCGTCAACCCCGACCTCGGCCTGGGCGACCTCTACAAGAAGATCGCCAACCTCCCCGAGGCGCAGCGCGCCGAGATCGAGGCCGACATCAAGGCCGTCTACACCAAGCGCCCCGAGATGGCCATGGTCGACTCCGACAAAGGGATCACCAACCTGCACGCCTCCAACGACATCATCATCGACGCCTCCATGCCGGTGGTGATCCGCGACTCCGGCAAGATGTGGGGCCCGGACGGCAAGCTGCACGACGTCAAGTGCGTGGTGCCCGACACCAGCTACTCCGAGTGGTACCAGGTCTGCATCGACTTCTGCAAACAGAACGGCCAGTTCGACCCGACCACCATGGGCTCCACCTCCAACGTGGGCCTGATGGCGCAGAAGGCAGAAGAGTACGGCTCCCACGACAAGACCTTCAAGGCTGCCGCCGACGGCACCTTCCGCCTGGTCGACCCGGCCGGCAAGGTGGTGTTCGAGCACCAGGTCGAAGAGGGTGATATCTGGAGGGGCTGCCAGGCCAAGGACCTGCCGATCCAGGACTGGGTCAAGCTTGCCGTCAACCGCGCCCGCGCCACCAAGACTCCGGCCGTCTTCTGGCTCGACAAGAACCGCGCCCACGACGCCCAGCTGATCGCCAAGGTCGAGAAGTACCTCAAAGACCACGACACCACCGGGCTCGAGCTCCCGATCATGGCTCCGCCCGAGGCGATGCTCTACACCTGCAAGCGCGCCAAGGCGGGCCAGGACACCATCACCGTCACCGGCAACGCGCTCAGGGACTACCTGACCGACCTGTTCCCGATCCTCGAGCTCGGCACCTCCGCCAAGATGCTCTCCATCGTGCCGCTTTTGGCCGGCGGCGGCCTCTTCGAGACCGGTGCGGGCGGTTCCGCTCCCAAGCACGTGCAGCAGTTCCAGCAGGAAGGCTACCTGCGCTGGGATTCCCTGGGCGAGTTCCTGGCCCTGGCCGTCTCCCTCGAGCACCTGGCCGCCACCTTCAAGAACGAGAAGGCGCAGCTTTTGGCCGACACCCTGGATGCCGCCAACACCAAGTTCCTCGACCAGAACAAGAACCCGGCGCGTAAGGTCGGCCAGATCGACAACCGCGGCTCGCACTTCTACCTGGCCATGTACTGGGCCGAGGCGCTCGCCGCCCAGACCAAGGACGCAGCTCTGGCCGCCCAGTTCGCCAAGGTCGCCAAAGAGCTGCAGGCTAACGAAGAGAAGATCAACGCCGAACTGATCGGCGCACAGGGTAAACCGGTCGACATGGGCGGCTACTACCACCCCAACGATGCCATGACCGAAAAAGCCATGCGTCCGAGCGCAACGCTGAACGCAATCATCGACGCTATCAACGCATAACGAGTTGTTCCACGTAACCTGCACAAACACTTTTTATTACGGAGGAAGAAAAAATGGCACGTAAGAAAATCGCTCTCATCGGTGGTGGTCAGATTGGTGGCGTCCTTGCTCAGCTCTGCGCTCTGCGTGAACTCGGCGACGTCGTGATGTTCGACATCGTGGAAGGCCTTCCCCAGGGCAAGATGCTGGACATCGCCGAAGCAGCTCCGGTTGACGGCTTCGACGTCTGCCTGAAAGGGACCAACTCCTACGAGGACATCAAAGGCGCCGACGTGGTCATCGTCACCGCAGGTCTTCCCCGCAAACCGGGCATGAGCCGCGACGACCTGATCGAAGTCAACTCCAAGATCATGACCTCCGTCGCCGAAGGCATCAAGGCCAACGCCCCCAACGCCTTCGTGATCGTCATCTCCAACCCGCTGGACGCCATGGTGACCCTCTGCCAGAAGATCACCGGCTTCCCGGTCAACAAGGTCATCGGCCAGGCCGGCGTGCTGGACTCCGCCCGCTTCAAAGCCTTCATCGCCTGGGAACTGGGCGTTTCCGTGAAGGACGTCAACGCCATGACCCTGGGCGGCCACGGCGACGACATGGTGCCGCTGATCCGCTACGCCTCCGTGAACGGCATCCCCGTCATGGAGCTGCTCGAGAAGAAGTACAAGGACAAGGCCAAGGCCAAGGAAGTCATGGACGCCATGGTCAAGCGTACCCGCGGTGCGGGCGGCGAGGTTGTCGCCCTGCTGAAGACCGGTTCCGCCTTCTACTCCCCGGCTTCCTCCGCCATCGCCATGGCAGAGTCCTACCTGAAGGACTCCAAGCGCTGCCTCCCCTCCTGCGTGTTCCTGAACGGCGAGTTCGGCGTGCAGGGCTATTACGTGGGCGTGCCGACCGTGATCGGCGCAGGCGGCGTAGAGCAGATCCTCGAGTTCGAACTGGACGCCGAGGAGCAGGCGATGATGGACAAGTCGGTTGCCGCCGTTAAGGAACTGGTCGGCTCCATGAAATAAGGGTTTGGCATAGCCGAACCAGGGGCAAGGAGGTGTCCCCTCCTTGCCCCTTTTTTGCGAACTACAGCCTTAAAACCATGTTTTTCCGCCAACAGCGCGCTTGCGTTTTGTATACAGTGTGTGCTATAAAGCGGTCTTATTTCCAGCCTGAAAGGGCAAATCAGTCAAAGGAGCTACGTGGATGGAGAAAAAACTGCCGACCATCGAGATCATCGAAAAGTACTGCAAGGGGTGCCACATCTGTGTGGAGTTCTGCCCGACTAAGGTCTTGGAGATGAAGGGTTTTGTGGCGAGTGTCAAGAATCTTGAGGCTTGCATCAAGTGCATGCAGTGCGAACTGCGCTGCCCTGACTTTGCGATCAAAGTGACAGCTTAATACTTTTCAGGAGGTAGTTAAAGTGGCTAAGAAAGTTGCATTCCTTCAGGGGAACGAAGCCGCCGCGCAGGGTGCTCTCTACGCCGGTTGCACATTCTTCGGCGGTTATCCGATCACCCCTTCCACCGAGGTGGCCGAGGTGATGTCCGTCGAGCTGCCGAAGGTCGGCGGCAAGTTTATCCAGATGGAGGACGAGATCGGTGCCATGGCCTCCGTGATCGGCGCCTCCTTGACCGGCGCCAAGGTGCTCACCGCGACCTCCGGCCCGGGCCTCTCGCTCAAGCAGGAGCTGATCGGCTACGCCTGCATCGCCGAGACCCCCTGCGTCATCGTCAACGTCATGAGGGGCGGCCCCTCCACCGGCATGCCGACCGGCCCGTCGCAGTCCGACGTGATGTGCGCCAAGTGGGGCACCCACGGTGACCACCCGGCCATCTGCCTGACCCCGGCTTCCGTGCAGGAGCTCTTCGAAGAGACCGTGCGCGCCTTCAACCTGGCCGAGAAGTACCGCACCCCGGTCATGGTCATGCCGGACGAGATCGTGGCCCACATGCGCGAGCGCATCGTGTTCCCCGAGCCGGGCGAGCTGGAAGTCATCGACCGCACCGCTCCCTCCGTCGGCCCCGCCGAGTACAAGCCGTACGACACCAGCTTCGGCGACGTGCCGCCGCTGGCAGCCTTCGGCTCCGGCTACCGCTTCCACGTCACCGGCCTCAACAAGGGCCAGGACGGCTTCCCGACCACCAAGGCTGCCTGGGTGCAGGCCGAGGAAGAGCGCCAGGTGCGCAAGGTCGAAGCCAACGTGGACGACATCGTGAAGTTTGAAGAGTACATGCTGGATGATGCCGAAGTCGCCATCGTCGCCTACGGTTCCACCTCCCGCTCCGCCCGTTTTGCCGTCAATGAGGCGCGCAAGCAGGGCATCAAGGCCGGTCTCTTCAGGATCAAGACCTTCTGGCCGTTCCCCGAGAAGCAGATCAGCGCGCTTGCCGGCAAGGTGAAAGCTATTATCACCCCCGAGATGAACCTCGGCATGTGCACCCAGGTTGTGAAGGGCTGCATTGACGGGAAAGCACCGGTCCTCGGCATCTTCCGTGTTGACGGCGAGCCGATCAACCCGGGCCAGATCCTCGAAAAGATCAAGGAGGTCAAGTAACATGTCTTTTGATTACGATAAGTACATCCGTCCCGGCAAGCTGCCCCACATCTGGTGCCCGGGCTGCGGCCACGGCATCGTCATGAAGGGCCTGATCAGGGCGATCGACACCCTTGGCCTCGACAAGAGCAACACCGCCATCGTTTCCGGTATCGGCTGCGCCTCGCGCCTTCCCGGCTACCTCGACTGCTGCACCCTGCACACCGCTCACGGCCGTGCTGCCGCCTTCGCCACCGGCGTGAAGATGGCCAAGCCGGAGATGAACGTCATCCTGTGCGGCGGCGACGGCGACGGCACCGCCATCGGCGGCAACCACTTCATCCACGCCTGCCGTCGTAACATCGACATGACCTACATCATCATGAACAACAACATCTACGGGATGACCGGCGGCCAGTTCTCGCCCTGCACCCCGACCGGCGCCAAGGCATCCACCACCCCCTACGGGAACCCGGATCCGGCCTTTGACGTCGCCCAGCTGGCCATCGGCGCCGGCGCCACCTTCGTGGCCCGCGGCACCGCCTACCACGCGACCCAGATCGACAAGCTGATCGTGGAAGCGATCCAGCACAAGGGCTTCTCCGTGGTCGAGATCCTCGACGACTGCCCGACCACCTACGGCCGCCGCAACAAGTTCAAGTCGGTCATCGAGATGATGAACCGCCTGAAGGAAGTTGCCGTCCCGGTGAAGGCCGCCGAGAAGATGACCGCCGAGCAGCTGGAAGGCAAGATCATCACCGGCGTTCTGCACAAGGTCGAGAAGCCGGACTACACCACCGAATACGCCAAGGTCATTGAGCGCGCCAAGAAATAAATAAAGGAAGGAGAACCCAAGATGTCTCAGAGATATGAAATCAGATTTTCCGGGGCTGGCGGGCAGGGTCTCATCCTTGCCGGCGTGATCATGGCCGAAGCCGCCTCCATCTACGACGGCAAGCAGGCCGTCCAGTCGCAGAGCTACGGCCCGGAGGCCCGCGGTGGCGCTTCCAAGTCGGAGGTCATCGTCTCCGACACCACCATCGACTACCCGAAGGCAACCGTGGTTGACGCCCTCCTGGCGCTGACCCAGGAAGCCTGCGACAAGTACTCGCACGACCTCAAAGAGGGCGGCGTGCTGCTGGTCGACTCCGACCTGGTCACCAAGCTCCCGAAAGGGAACTTCAAGACCGTGGCCTTCCCGATCATCAACACCGCCAAGAACGAAGTCGGTCGCGAGATCGTGGCCAACATCGTTGCGCTGGGCGCCATGGTGGCCCTGACCGGCGTGGTTTCCAAGGAATCCGCCGAGAAGGCGGTCCTTGCCCGCGTACCGGAGGCCTTCATGGAGCTGAACAAGAAGGCCTTCTCCATGGGCTTTGACAAGGCCACCGCAGCTTCGGTCTAGTCGGAACCGGATACTTGCAGTAGAAAGCCCGGCGGGGAAACTCGCCGGGCTTTTTTTTATCTGTTACTGCAAAAGCAGACCACAGAGGACACAGAGGTTTCACGGCGGACACAGTGGTCGGGGAGTACACGGAAGTTTCACCGAAGGGAGAGACACTCTAAAGGCTGGGCCCTGGGAACTTCAGAAGGTGCAGCCGGTTGTCATAATCGGGTTGCACAGCGTCCCCTCCCCTTCAAGGGGAGGGACAGGGTGAGGATGGGGTAGGGTTGTGACAGTATCAGCTAAATCTGGGACATGATTGAAGTTCCCACGCTTTCGGATATAACTAGTACTCTGTCAGTTCTTGTTTCACCTGAAAGGAAGGAAACATGTCCCTCGAACTCTGCCACATGGCGCTCAGACAGACGCTCGATCTGATCGGACTCACCGATGACACCCTGCGAGGCTTCTCGCGCCGAAAATTCAACAGCGACGACCTTTACAATGACGTCCTGGGGAAACTGCTGGGAGGGAAGGGGAGAAGAGGCCCGGCGGCCATCTTCATCGCCTCCGAGCGTCCCGACTGCTCATGCTGCACCGGAAGGCTCTTTCACCTGAGGGAGGGCCAGCTCGTGGAGAGATCGGAGCCGATCTCCATCGACGCCACCTCGAGTTTTGCCATCACCCTGGTGAAGGTGGAAGGTGAGCGCGAGGTGGTGCCGGTCAACTGGAAGGATATCAGCGGGTCGGTGGAGGAGTTCCAGAATTTCTTCGATCCACGGGTTGTCGACGCTATGGAAGATGCCATAGTCAACTTCGTGAGCTGCCGGATCAGCGGCGAATCCCCCGGTGTCATCGTTGCCTTCAACTACGCGGGCGGGGCCACCGAGTACGACGCGGACGTGTTGAGGAGCGCTGCCGTGGTGATTGGCTCGCTGCTCACGGTATCGAGCTTCATGCAGGAAACGGAGCGGGCCTTCGTCTACACCATCGAGGCGCTGGCCAGGGCCTGCGAGGCCGCCGAGCCCGACACCGGCAGGCACGTCGTGCGAGTCAACAAATACGCAGGCGCGCTGGCGGCCAACATGGGCTTCAACTCCTCCTTCGTGGAGGAGATTTCCACCTCGGCGCAGATGCACGACGTTGGGAAGATCAGGATCCCTCCCAGCATCCTGCTGAAGCAGGGGCCTCTCACCCACAAGGAGATGCAGCTGATGCGACAGCATCCCGCCTTCGGCCTGGAGATACTGGGTGAGTCGCCAAGGCTTAAGGTGGCGAGGGATATCGCCATTTCCCATCACGAAAACTGGGACGGGAGTGGTTACCCGAAGCGGCTCAAAGGTGAGCGGATACCGGTTGCCGGGCGGATCGTCAGGGTCGCCGACGTCTACGATGCGCTACGCTCCCGGCGAAGCTACAAAGGGCCGCTGACCCACCAGGAGGCCTTGGAGATCTTCCGGCATGGCGACGACCGGATCAACCCGGAGGGGCACTTCGATCCAGCCGTGCTGGCCGCCTTCTTCAAGATCGAGCATATGTTCGACGCGATCTATGACAGCTCGGTGCTGAAACTAGCCCCCCCTCCCTAACCCTCCCCCTTCGGGAGAGGGGATGTCGGAAGAATGGATTTTAAAGTCTCCCTGAGCAGCTCCACCCGTCGCTGCATGAGGATTTGCTGGCAGCTTTCCGGCGGGAAGGATGGGTCGCTGAAAAGAGCGGGGTCGAGCCCCAACTGCGCGGCGTTCATCGACGCGATGCGCACCGTCTCCTGCCAACCGGCCATCACTCCTCCGCTGTCGGCACGGACCACCATCGGCAGGATCCCTTCAATGCCCCCCTTGATGGCCCCCTGGGCGACCTTTATCTTGGTCGACTCCCTCAGTTCCTCCCAGTTGTTGCCGTTACCGTGAAACCTGCAGGTGGCCTGCAGGGCCCGCTGCAGTGACACCGGCAGCCGCAGTCTCTTGCAGAAAGCCGCGGCAGCGGCTGCCCCGGCCTCCTCATGCCCGTGATGTTTCGGGTACTCCGTTTCAGGGGTTGCCAGCTTGCCGAGGTCATGGAATAGCGCGCAGAACCTGGCGATGACATCCGGACTCTGCAGCGACATCCTCTCCAGCGCCTGCATCGCGTGCGCGAAAAGATCGCCTTCGGGGTGGTACTGCAGGGGACCCGCCGGCACCTCAGGCATCCGGAAGATCTCCGGCAGGTAGCTCTCTCCCACCTGGAACTCCAGCATCCGGCGGAAAAAGCGGGTCGGCTCTTCCTTGGTGAGGGCCTTCAGCATCTCCTGGGAAAAGCGTTCTACAGGCACTCCCTGAAGGGGGTCGGACCAGTCACCCGACAAGACTTGGGCGCTCGCCTCGGGATCGAGACGCCACCCCTCGCACTCGAAACGAAGAGCGCGAAAGATCCTGACCGGGTCGTTGCGCAGGCTGTCGGCGCTGCAGGTGCGCAGGATCCTCTTCGCCAGGTCCCCTCGTCCGACCAGCGGATCGAGGATGTTGCCGTCTAAGGTCATGGCAATGGCATTGATGGTGAAGTCGCGGCGCTGAAGATCGGACGGGAGGTTTTCGAGAGAGTCGAGCTGGGTGACCTCGATCTTGCCCAGCTCCTTGTGGAAGAGGAAGTAAATGTTCGGTGTGCTTTTCGATTCGACCAGTCTGAAGCCGAGGGAGGTAAGCTCTGAGGGAGGAACGGCCGCGACCAGGTCGACATCCTGGCAGTCGATGCCGAGCAGGATGTCCCGCACCATGCCGCCCACCATAAGCAGTCGGTCGTGCAGACGCCGAGGAAAAAAGGAGTTTATCTTGGCGATGACAGCGTCCATCGTAGACCCAGAACTTTAAGAGCGATGAACAGGATGAACAGGATGGACAGGATGGACAGGATGAACTCAGAAGTAAAAGCATTAGCAACGAAGTCCGCACATCAAGTCCCCCCCCTTGATAAAGGGGGGACAGGGGGGATTGCTCTTTTTTGCTTGTACCTAATCACAAATATTTGCTTCCATCCCTTTCATCCTGTTCATCGCTGTTAAATAAATAGCTTTTTAAGTGACTATTTCACCCTCTCCAGCAGTGCCACGTCCTCCACATGCACCGTCTGCGGGAACATGTCCACCGGCTGCACCTCGACAGTGCGGTAGCCAAGTCTGGAGAGTATGTCGAGGTCGCGCGAGAGCGTATCAGGCGAGCAGGAGACGTAAATGATCCTGGCCGGCTTGATGTTGGCGACGCTCTTCAGCACCTTCTCCTCGCACCCCTTCCTGGGCGGATTCAGCACGATAAGGTCGGCGCCCCCTTCCTCGCCGATCTCATCGATGAGGTGCACCGCATCTCCGGCCTCGAAGCTGCAGTTTTCGGCGTGGTTTAAGGCCGCGTTCTCGGTGGCGTCGGCGACGGCTGCCTCTACGAACTCAATGCCGACCACCTCGCTGGCCTGGTCGGCGAGGTACAGGGAGATCCCGCCGATACCGCAGTACACGTCGATGACCCGCTCCTTGCCGGTAAGCTTTGCGAACTCGCGCACCTTCTCGTAGATGATCTGGGCCGCCCCGCTGTTCACCTGGAAGAACGAGTGCGGAGAAAGGTGGAAGCTCTTGTCACCCACAAAGGCGCGTAGTGTGCGCTCCTTGGTAATGAAGCGGTCTTTATGGCCGAAGATGACGTTGCCGGTGGAGGCGTTGATGTTCTGTGCGACCACCGCCACCTCGGGGACCTCCTGCTGGACGTACTTCGCCAGGTGGTGGATTTCGTTGTAGCCTTGCTCACTGGTGACGAAGACAACCATCACCTTGTTGCTTTGTTCAGCCACGCGGACCACCAGGTAGCGCAGGAGTCCCATCTCGCTCTTCGGGTTGTAGACGGGAACCTTCCCCTTCTTGATGCCGATCTTGGTGGCCTTCACCACCTTGTTGATGAGCGGGTGGTGCAGAGCGCAGCTGTCGATCTCCATCACGTCGTGGGTGTTTCGCCGGTAGATGCCGATCACCGGATCCGAGTTCTTGCCGGCAATCACCAGTTTGGCGGTGTTTCGGTAGTTGATCTGCTTGGGGGAGGCGATGGTGTCGCGGATAGTTGCCTCGGCGAGCGAGGGGAATTTCCGCATTTCCCTGGTGACCAGCTCCTTCTTCCAGGCAAGCTGGGCCGGGTAGCGCATCTGGATCAGCGGGCAGCCGTCGCACATGCGGCCAGGCATGCAGGCGGGAGCAGTTTCACGGTCAGGTGAGGCCTTCAGCGTTTTTAGCGCGTTGGCAAACGTCTCCCGGCGCCCGACATAGGTGACCCTCGCCACCAGCACCTCACCCGGCAGTCCACCCGCTACCAGGAAGCGCGTCCCTTCGTGAATGGCTACGCCAAAACCGTCGTTGTCAGTGGACATGATGTGGAGCTCCACCGTCTGCCCCGAGTGCAGCTTCGGCCGGCGCTCCACTGCTTCCCTTGTCTTCCCTGCGCCCTTTGCAAGGCTGCCCTTATCCCTTCCTTTATCCCTGTCTTTGGCATGGGGTCTGGAGTGGCCGTCACCCGACTTGCTAAAGGCTCTTCCCTCAACGCCTTTGCCAAAGGTTCTTTCTTCACCCTTTTTGCCAACGGTTTTCTCTTCCCCACCCTTGATGAAGGAGGGACGGGTGCGATTGCTTGTTGCCTCAGCTTTTCCGCCAGCTTTTGCCAACTCTTTCCCGCCACCCCTATTGACTGCCCCATTTCGGTCAAAGCTCTTACTTTCACCCTGGGATACGCGACTCTCTTTGCCCTTCCGGAACTGGTCGCGCACCTCGCTCTTAGAAGGAGCAGCGTTATCCTCCCTCTTAGCGAATGTGCCCTTGTCTTTACCTTGTGCAAAGGAGCGCTTGGTGGGGGCCGCTTCACTCTTTGCTGCGGGGTGTTCAGTATCTTTTCGTTTTGAAGGGGAGCGTGTGACTGTGGCCGCAGAGTGAGCCTTGCTCGGCTTGTGCCGGTCACTGGCTTTATGCGGTCCGGATTTGGGTGCGTGAGTCGGGGAGGAGCCGGTCGAATCGTTCCCGGCTCTGTTCTTACTGTTGGCAGGCATTTTATTTTTCATCCCTCATACTTAAATGGAAAAGCTACTCCTGTCAACCGCCGAATGGTGCGACCGCCATGCTTGCGGCAATGGCCATCGGCAGTAGACTTAAGCCTTGTGCGTGCGCGAAAGGAGGCAGAACGTGAGCAGAATTACCAAGGCGACCCTGTTGCTGTTACCGGTCCTGCTTTTGCTGGCTATCTCATCGCTCCCGGCCAAGGAGGTAAAAAGGATGAACCTCTCCAGTCCCGAGTTTGCTAAAGGCCAACCGATCCCGGCCAAGTACAGCTGCAAAGGGGATGACGTCAATCCTCCCCTGGTCATCGAAGGAGTCCCTGCCGAGGCCAAAGCCCTCGCGCTGATCATGGACGATCCGGACGCGCCGGTCGGCACCTGGGTGCATTGGGTGATGTGGAACATCGAACCATCAACTAAGCAGATCGCGCAGTCCAGCGTCCCCGCCGGTGCCCAGCAGGGGATCAACAGCTGGAAGCGGAACAATTACGGCGGCCCCTGTCCTCCGTCCGGCACTCACCGATACTTCTTCAAGCTCTACGCCCTCAAGGAGCGGCTCGATCTCCCCGCCTCGACCACCAGCCAGCAACTGGAACATGCCATGCACGGCAAGGTCCTCGCTCAGTGCGAGCTGATGGGAACCTTCAGCCACTGATAGATCCACTACTTCCTACTCTCGTGAGCTCTCCCTCTCCCTGCGGGAGAGGGCCGGGGTGAGGGGGGTCTCAACGAGCCGCAATGTCTCCGCTTACCGTGGCTTCCCTCACCCTAACCCTCTCCCGGAAGGAGAGGGAACTCTCGGACCAAAAGTCCCTTTTAATGCCACAATCCGGGACACTCATTCTCCTGCAACGGCTCATCATTCCTTGCTTTTCGGGGCTGTTTTAGCTACTATGTCCCGCTATGAGAAAATTAACCAAGCAGATCCAGATAGGGGACGTGAAGATCGGCGGAGGGGCTCCCTGCGCGGTCCAGTCCATGTGTTCCACCGATACCAGGGACGTCGCGGCGACCCTCGCCCAGATCGGACGCCTCGCCGAGGTCGGCTGCGAAATTATACGTTGTGCGGTTCCCGACATGGACGCCGCCATCGCTCTGGCCGCCATCAAGGCCGGCAGCTCCATGCCGCTGATCGCTGACATCCATTTCGATTACAAGCTGGCCCTGAAGGCGCTGGAATCCGGCGTCGACGGCCTGCGCCTGAATCCTGGCAACATCGGCGAGCGCTGGAAAGTTGCCGAGGTCGTGAAGGCCGCCTCCGAGCGGAAGATCCCCATCCGCATCGGCGTAAACGGCGGATCGCTGGAAAAGGACCTGCTGGTCAAGTACGGTCATCCCACCCCGGAAGCCATGGTTGAGTCGGCGCTGGGACACGTCCGCATCCTCGAGGGTCTCGGCTACGACCAGATCAAGGTCTCCATCAAGGTCTCCGACGTGGTACGGACCCTGGAAGCCTATCGCCTCCTCTCCGAAGCCATCGACTATCCCCTCCACATCGGCGTCACCGAGGCGGGCACCGTCTTCTCCGGTACCATCAAATCCTCGGTCGGCCTCGGCATTCTGCTCCACCAGGGGATCGGCGACACCATGCGCGTCTCACTGACCGGTGACCCCGTCGACGAGGTCCGCGTCGCCTACGACATCCTGAAGTCCCTGGATCTCAGGAAGCGCGGCATCAACTTCGTTTCCTGCCCCACCTGCGGCCGCTGCCAGATCGATCTCATCCCTGTGGCCGAAGAAGTGGAGAAGAGACTCGGCTTTTTGGATAAGAACATCACCGTCGCCGTCATGGGGTGCGCAGTCAACGGTCCGGGCGAGGCCCGCGAAGCCGACTTCGGCATCGCCGGTGGCAAAGGCGAAGGACTCCTCTTTAAAAACGGCGAGATCATCAGGAAAGTCCCCGAAAAGGAAATGGCTGACGCGCTGGTCGAAGAAGTTCTGCGCTCGACTGAAAGCCAGAAACCATAGCAACAGTAACGATAAAGACGGATTTCAAGCCAAAAACGTTAGCCCACGGATGACGCGGATGCGACGGATTTCCGCGGAATAAGATGCAAAGAGCTTTCAGGTTTTTCCAAAAGTCCTTCTTTCTTCTTGTTCCGTGCAGATCCGTTCAATCCGCGTCATCCGCGGGCTAAAGCCTTTGACTTTTTCCGCGTGCATCCTTTGAAATTTTCCGCGCAAATCTAACTACACGAGGCACACTCAGATGCGTTATTCACAGTATTTTATCCCGACCGTAAAAGAGACTCCCTCGGATGCCGAGGTTATCTCCCACAAACTCATGCTGCGCGCCGGCATGATCAGAAAACTTGCCGCCGGCATCTACAACTACCTCCCGCTGGGGCTGCGCTCCATCAGGAAGGTGGAGCAGATCGTCCGCGAAGAGATGAACAGGGCAGGGGCCATCGAGCTCCTGATGCCCGCTGTGCAGCCGGCCGAGCTCTGGAAGGAGTCGGGGCGCTGGGATTTCTACGGCAAGGAACTGCTCCGCTTCAAGGACCGCAAGGACGCCGAGTTCTGCATGGGCCCCACCCACGAGGAGGTCATC
>NZ_DATFBA010000278.1:0-14613 GCF_035254065.1 Geomonas sp. | reverse complement strand
AGGGACGGTCCACAAGGTGTCGGCCGGGGAGATCATCGTGATGCCGGCCAACAAACCGCACTCGCTGCGTGCGGTGCAGCGGTTCAAGATGCTGCTGGTGATGATAAGGGCGTAAAGGCAGGGACTAGGGAGTTAGGGACTACAGAAGAAGGGGCCAGGGAAACGATATCCCTGGCCCCCGTTTTTTCATCTGCAGCCGCAGGTGGTGCGGGCTTTCAGCTCGGCTTCGTACCCTTTCTTGAGCAGCTTGGCCACTTCTTTGGAGTGGTAGGTCAGGATCAGGTCGGCGCCGGCTCTCTTGAAGGAGATCATGGTCTCCATCACCACGCGGTCCTCGTCGATCCAGCCTGCCTTGGCGGCGGCCTTCACCATGCTGTACTCGCCGGAGACGTTGTAGACGGCGGTGGGGAGGTTGAACTCGTTCCTCACGTCACGCACGATGTCCAGATACGGCAGGCCCGGCTTGACCATCAGGATGTCGGCGCCTTCCTCGACGTCCATGCGCGCCTCGCGGATGGCTTCCAGCCTGTTGGCAGGATCCATCTGGTAGGAGCGACGGTCGCCGAACTGCGGGGTGGACTCGGCGGCTTCCCTGAACGGACCGTAGTAGCCGGAAGCGTACTTCACGGCGTAGCTCATGACCGGGATGTCCTTGTAGCCGTTGTTGTCGAGCGACTCGCGGATGGCGGCCACGCGGCCGTCCATCATGTCGGAGGGGGCAACCATGTCGGCTCCGGCCCTGGCGTGGGAGAGGGCTTCCTTGGCCAGCAGTTCCAGGGTCTCGTCGTTGTCCACGTCGCCGTTCTTGATGATGCCGCAGTGCCCGTGGTCGGTGTACTCGCACATGCAGACGTCGGTGATCACGGCCAGGTTGGGGACGCTTTTCTTGATGGCCCGGATGGTCTCCTGGATGATGCCGGTGTCGGAGTAGGCGTCGCTCCCCATGGCGTCCTTCTGCTCGGGGATGCCGAACAGGATGACGGCCGGCACGCCCAGTTCGTAGACTTCCTGCGCTTCCTCGACGATGTTCTCGATGGACTGCTGGTAGATGCCGGGCATGGAGGAGATCTCCTTCTTGATCCCGGTGCCGAAGGCAGAAAACATCGGATATATCAGATCGTTGGCGGAAAGGGAGGTCTCTCTCACCATGTTCCTGAAGATTTCTTTGCTCCGGATCCTTCTCGCTCTGTACACTGGGTAGAACATTGCTCTCTCCTTTGGGTTTTGCTGTGAGTAGATCTCCAAACACACTGTGGTTCATGCTTCGACTGGCTCAGCACGAACGGATTTAACCTCTCTTACATCCAACCTTACATCTAATCCATCTAATCTAACAATCAACCTTACATCAAACCTTATATCAGCTTACGCCCACAACCCGCTCGCCCTGAGCTTGTCGAAGGGCGTGAACTTTTGCGAAGTTGACTAAGGTTTAGCCGCTGAGAAGTGCGCGATCAGTTCGGCGGTCAGGGCGTCCAGCGTGTATTCCGCCGGCTCCATGTCGACCTCCAGTCCCAGGTCGCGGCAGGTCTTGGAGGTGACCGGGCCGATGGAGGCGACCTTGACCCCTTCCATCAGGTGCAGAAACCGGTTGTCGCCGAGGATGCTGGCGAGGTTCTGCACGGTGGACGAGGAGGTGAAGGTCACGCTATCGACCCTGCGCTCCTCCAGCGCTCTGAGCGCTTCGGGGGGGATGTCGTCCGGCGTCTCGTTGGCGTAGGCGACCGGGGCCACCACCGAGGCACCCATCGCTTTCAACCTCTCAGGGATGACGTCGCGTGCGCGGTCGCCGCGGGGGAACAGGATCCTTTGCCCTGCCATCTCCATCTCCGAAAAGGCCGCCACCACACCCTCCGCCTTGTAATCCTCGGGAACCAGGTCGGCCTTGACCCCGAAGGGGGAGAGGGCGGCCGCGGTTTTGGGACCGACGGCGCAGACGCGGCAGCGGCCGAGGGCGCGGGTGTCGAGGCCGCGCTCGTGCAGCCTGTCAAAGAAGTACTTTACGGCGTTGTAGGAGGTGAAGACGATCCAGTCGAAGCCATCCAGAGAGGCTATGGCCTGATCGAGTTCGGCATAGCTTGCGGGCGGGGTGATCTCGATGGTCGGGCAGGCGTAGACCCTGGCACCAAGTCGCTCCAGCTTGGAGGAGAATTCGCCGGCCTGGTCGGCGCCGCGGGTAACCAGCACGGAGCGTCCGAAAAGGGGGCGGTTGTCGAACCAGCGCAGGGTCTCCCTGAGGTTCACCACCTCGCCCACCACGGTGATGGCGGGGGCCTTGAAGGACGCCGCACGCGCCTTTTCCGCGATGTCGGAAAGGGTGCCGATCAGCACCTCCTGCTCCGGCCGGGTCCCCCAGCGGATGAGGGCAACCGGGGTATCGGGAGCCCGCCCGTGGTCCATCAGGTTGCGGGTGATGGTGGGGAGGTTCCTGACCCCCATGTAGAAGACGACGGTGCCGCTCCCCAGGGACAGACCTTCCCAGTCGATCTCGGAGCTGGCCTTGCCGGGGCTCTCGTGGCCGGTCACGAAGGCTACCGAGGTGGTGACGTGGCGGTGGGTGAGCGGGATGCCGGCGTAGCAGGTGGCGCCGACGCCGGCGGTGATGCCGGGCACCACTTCGAACGGGATGCCGGCCGATACCAGGGCCTCGCACTCCTCGCCGCCGCGGCCGAAGATGAAGGAGTCGCCCCCCTTGAGCCTTGCCACCACTTTGCCAGAGAGCGCCTTCTCCACCAACAGCTCGTTGATCTGGCTCTGTTCGCGGTTGTGCTCGCCGCCGACCTTGCCGGCGTAGATGAGCTCGGCTCCCTTCGGTGCCAAGCGGAGCAGCTCGTCGTTGGCGAGGTAATCGTAGAGGACGACCTGCGCCTTGGCCAGGCACTCCCGTCCCTTGACCGTGATGAGGCCGGGGTCGCCGGGACCGGCGCCGATCAGGTAGACGAAGCCGTTTTTTGCGGAAAGAGTGGTCATAGTCTCATTTGGTAGGGACGGCCAGTTGAACAGCAGAAAGGCAAATCCCCCCTGTCCCCCCTTTATCAAGGGGGGGACGTAAAGCGGGAAATCATGACTGGTCGCATGGGGAGTAAAGCCCCCGCCTAAGCTGACGCTTTGCCGATTAAAAGGCAAAAGGCTAAGGGTGACTTAGCCTTTATAAAGCATTACCACAGAGGACACCGAGAGATGAAAAGAGAGGACACAGAGAAAGCCTAAGAGGAATGCGCTTCAAAATTCCTCTGTGTCCTCCGTGCGACCTCCGTGTCCTCTGTGGTTACGGCTTTTGACTCTACGCGCTAATTAAACCGGGATTTCCTTCTCCCGGGAGACCTCGCGCTGGTAGACCTCGGAGAGGATCGCGTGGCCGCCTTCGGCAAGCAGCTGTTCGGCGAGCTGCACGCCCAGTTTCTCGCAGTTCTCGGCGGGGCCGGTCACGGTTCCCTTGACGGAGACCTTGCCGTCCACCGAAGCGATGAAACCGGTCAGCTTGAGCTGGTCGCCGCTCACCTCGCCGTAGGCGGCGATGGGGACCTGGCAGCCACCTTCGCAGCGCCACAGGAGGGCGCGCTCGGCGCGCACCGCGTGGGCGGTGTCGGCGTGGTTGAAGAAGGCGATCGCCTCTTTCACATCCTCGTTGGAGAGGTTGCACTCGATGCCCAGCGCCCCCTGGCCGATGGCGGGGAGGGAAAGGTCGGTAGCCAAAAGCTCGGTGGCCTTGTCGGCGAAGCCGAGACGGTTGAGGCCGGCGGCTGCCAGGATGACGGCGTCCAGGTTCTCGGTCTCGAGCTTGTTGATGCGGGTCTCCACGTTGCCGCGGATGATCACCATCTCCAGGTCCGGGCGGACCTTCAGGAGCTGGGCCTGGCGCCTGAGGGCGGAGGTGCCGATGCGGGCGCCCTGCGGGAGGTCGGCGAACTTCACGCCGCGGGAGATCAGGGCGTCGCGGGGATCTTCACGCTCGGTGATGCAGTAGAGGCCGAGCCCTTCCGGGAACTCGGTGGGGACGTCCTTCATGCTGTGCACCGCGATGTCGATCTCGCCGCGCAGCATCGCCTCCTCGATCTCCTTCACGAACAGGCCCTTGCCGCCAACCTGCGCCAGGGGAACGTCGAGGATCTTGTCACCGATGGTCTTGATCTTGGTCAGGGTGACCGTCATGTCCGGGTAGCGTTTCTCCAGTTCGGACTTGACCCAGTTTGCCTGCCACAGTGCGAGCTGGCTCGCGCGGGTTCCTATTCTCAGCTCTTTCAGCGCCATCTCTTCCTATCTCCTTTGTATGTGAATCGGATGCTCAAGTTTCTAATTGTATCAGATCTTCCGTCGGGCCCGCTTTAGTCTTCCAGCTCCATCAGGTTGTTCTCCGCATGGTCTCCGGCCTGCAGGTCGAACAAGTTCCTGAGGGCGTCCACGTAGAGGTCGTTGCGGTTTCCCTGCTCGGTCTTTTTCAGGACGCTGGTCGGCTGGTGCAGGAGTTTGTTCATGTAGGCATTGGTCAGCGCCTCCAGCTTCTTCTCGGCGCCGGGGGGCAGGTCCTTCCAGCCGGCCAGGGTCTTGGCGAGCTCCGCCTTCCTGATCTCGTCGAAACGGCTCCTGAGCGCCACGATGGTCGGGGTCACCTCCAGCGACGAGAGCCACTTGAAGAACTGGCCGATCTCCTGCTCGACGATGGCTTCCGCCTTGGCCGCCTCGATCTTGCGCTGCTCGAGGTTGGTGGCCACCACGCCGTTCAGGTCGTCGACGGTGTAGAGGTAGACGTTTTCTACGTCGTTCACCTTGGGGTCGATGTCCCGGGGGACGGCGATGTCGATGAAGAACATCGGCTTCATCTTGCGGCGGCGGATGACCTCCGCCACGTCCTTTTCCCTGATGATGAAGTGGGGGGCGCCGGTGGAGGAGAGGATGATGTCGGCTTTGTGCAGCTGGTCGAAGAGATCTTCGAAATGGATCGGCTTCGCTTCGAACTCCTGGGCCAGTTTTTCGGCCCGCTCGTAGGTACGGTTGGTGACCATCACCCCCCGCACGCCGACGTTGATGAAATGTTTGGCGGCCAGTTCGCACATCTCGCCGGCGCCGATCAAAAGGACGGTCTTGTCGGCCAGTTCTCCGAAGATCTTCTTGGCCAGTTCGACCGCGGCGAAGGCGACCGAGACGGCGGAGGAGGCGATCTTGGTCTCGGTCCTCACCCTTTTGGCAACCGAGAAGGCCTTGTGCAGGAAGCGGTTCAGGATGATGCCGGAGCTCTTGTACTCGGCGGCGTACCCGTAGGAGGTCTTGATCTGGCCGAGGATCTGCGGCTCGCCCACCACCATGGAGTCGAGGCTGGAGGCGACGCGGAAGACGTGGCGGGTGGCGTCCTCGCCGTGGTAGCTGTACAGGTGGCTCTCCAGCGTCTCCAGCGGTACCCCGTGGTAGTCGGCCAGGAAGCGCTTGAGCCTCGCCATCCCTCCCGCTACGTCGCGGGTGGTGGCATAGATTTCAACCCTGTTGCAGGTGGAGACGATCACCGCCTCGGTGATGTCGGGAAGCGACACCACGGCGTGCAGCGGCTTCTCCATCTGGGTAGGGGCGAAAGCCACCTTTTCCCGGATTTCGACTGCGGCAGTTTTGTGCGAAAGCCCAACCACAATAATGTTCATAAACGTGCTGTCCCTTCTTGAGAATCGCGACCTACG
Organism: Geomonas sp.; assembly: GCF_035254065.1. Classification (GTDB taxonomy): domain Bacteria; phylum Desulfobacterota; class Desulfuromonadia; order Geobacterales; family Geobacteraceae; genus Geomonas. Next base: position 8,947 of record NZ_DATFBA010000278.1, on the reverse strand, counting down.
CTGTCGTCGCGGCGGTCACGATCACTTGTAGCTGTGCAGCCCCGGCAGGAGGAGGTTCACGCCGAGGAAGGTGAAGAGCATGATGACGAAGCCGACGATGGAGAGCATGGCGGCCTTCCTGCCGCGCCAGCCGGTGGTGAGCCTGCCGTGCAGAAGGGCTGCGTAGATCAACCAGGTGATGAGCGACCAGGTCTCCTTGGGATCCCAGCTCCAGTAGGTCCCCCAGGCGGTCTCGGCCCAGATGGCACCGGAGATGATGGCGAAGGTGAGCAGCGGGAAGCCGATGGTGAGGCAGCGGTAGCTGATCTCGTCCAGGACGTCGAGTGGCGGCAGCTTCTGGAACAGCGAACCGAGCCGGCGCTTCTTCAAAAAGTGCGACTGGATCAGGTACATGATGCTGGTGCCGAAGGAAACGGCGAAGGCGGCGTAGCCCAGGAAGGCCATGGTGGTGTGGACGGCCAGCCACTTGCTTTTGAGCGCCGGGTTAAGGGGCGGGATGGCATGGGAGAAGGCCGCCGACACCAGCAGGACCAAAAGGGCCAGGGGGATCACGAAGGAGCCGAGAATGGAGACCTTGTAGCGCCTTTCGAACATGATGAAGACGCCGACGATGGCCAGGCTGAAGAAGGAGAGTGATTCGTGCAGGTTGGTGATCGGCGTGTGACCTGCCTCCAGGTAGCGGTCCAGCGTGAAGCCAAGGTGGACCAGGAGGCCTAAGATGATCAGCCAGTGGCCGGCGCGTCCCACCGACTCCTTGGGCTTCACGAGGAGGCTCAGGTAGCAAAAGGCGGCGACTGCGTAGATGACAAGGGTGCTGTTGAAGAGCAAGGAGTTCATGACGGATCCTTTTTTTCAGCTGCATCCGGCACCGGTCGGGACCCGGATTCGGAGAACTTCAGGAGTATCTGGTCTAATGCATCCCTTTGTCCGTTTCTGATCAGCGCCGGGAGGTCCAGCGCCGCAAGTTCGGAAAAAACCCGCTCATTGTATGCGCTCGCCCCCTTTTCAGTCAATAGCTTTTCACGGAGGGCTCTTAGAAGGCCAACCGCCTCGGCATATTCAGGGCCGAACTCTCTCTCCAGTTGCTCCACGATGCGTCGTGACAGTGCGGGACTGGCACCGGCGGTGGATACCGTGATAAGAAGTTCGCCCCTCTCCAGTACGGCGGGGGTGGTGAAGCTTCCCTGGCAGGATGCGTCGGTGACGTCGACCAGTATGCCGCGCCCGTTTGCCTCGGCTGCCACGGCCATGTTGACCTCCGGGGCGTCGGTGGCGGCAATCACCAGCAGCGCCCCCTCCAGGTCGCCGGGGAGGTACTCCCTTTGCAGATGGCAGAAGGCTCCGGCGGCAGCCATTTCGGCCAGCCGGTGGTCCAGTTGTGGTGCGACCACGGTGAGGCGGGCTCCTGCCGACACGAGCCGCCGTGCCTTGCGCAAGGCGACCGCGCCGCCCCCCACGATAACCGCCTTTTTGTCCCGCAGGTCCAGGTTGACCGGGTAATAGCGCAACTAAAACCTCCTCGCAGGCTGCCGCAGATAGGGAAGGCACACTATCGCGCAGAGCCACGCGGGTGTCAATGCCATATCTTAAGGCTCTATTAGCGGATGGCGTTGGTATCTATCCGCTCCTCCTTCCGCAGGGGGGGATGGCAGAGGGGACAGGCACCTAGCGGAGCCAGCCCCCACCTTCGGATGCTCCCGGTCCCTCGCCCCTTCAGCGGAGAGGGTGCCCGTTGGGCGGGTGAGGGGTCCCAGGGGACGAAATGAAAGGTGAAGAGGTGAAGAGGACATATTCATTGCCGTAGCCTTGGCGAAGGCCGCGGAACTGGGCAGGACGGGCAAAAAAGCCAAGACGCGGCGAGGGGAAGCGATGTATTATGAAAGACGAAAGTGCTTCGCTTACATGAAAACAATGCTGCTGAATGGATCGTCCATCTCGAGCTGAACCCGCGCCAGTGGCGACTTTGTGCTGACGCGGAGGCGACGCTGGGTGCAATAACTCCTTGCTTTTTTTGCCCGCTCATTTATAGTAATAAACACTTTTCTTATTAAAGGAGACGTCTCCATGGCCAGCGAAAACGTACGCACATTCACCGATGATAACTTTGAAAAAGAGGTGCTCCAGTCTGACATTCCGGTGCTGGTCGACTTCTGGGCCACCTGGTGCGCCCCCTGCAAGGCCATCGCGCCGCTGATCGACGCCGTCGCTTCCGAATACGAAGGGCGGGTCAAGGTAGGCAAGGTCAACGTTGATGACAACCCGGCCACTCCGGGCAGGTACGGGGTGCGCGGAATCCCCACGGTCATCCTGCTGAAGGACGGCAAAGTGCTGGACCAAGTAGTCGGCGCAATACCGAAATCACAGCTGGAGGCCCTGATTAAAAAGGCGCTCTAACATGAAGACGCGGATCGGTTTCAAGAAGTTGGCAGTCAGGACCCTTCCCCTCGCGCTTGCCGCCCTGGTGCTCTCCAGCCAGCCGGCGGCGGCCATACTGCAGAAAGGGGAAAAGGCTCCTGCCATTAAGTTGACCACCACCTCCGGACAGCCGATAACCCTCTCCAACTACCGGGGGTACGTGCTGGTGATGGATTTCTTCGCCACCTGGTGCATCCCGTGCAAGGAAGCTATCCCGCACCTGAACGCCCTTAACTCCAAGTACGGGAAGCAGGGGTTGCAGATCCTCGGGGTGAGCGTAGACGAGGGGAGCGACCGCGACGTGAAGGACTTCGTGGTGGCGCGCCACCTGACCTATCCGGTCGCGGTGGCCGGCGACGAGATGCAGGCCGACTACGGGCTGCGCTCGATCCCCACCATCTACGTCATCAACAAGAAGGGTATGGTGGCGGAAAAGTTCCAGGGCTACTCCGACCAGACCGCCAAGGCCATTGAGGACACCATCAAGAGGCTTTTGGCGGAGTAACCGACCACCACCTGCGACCGGCCCCGCCGATCAGAGCGACAACCTACGATGAAGCCCTGCTGGATAGGTCTACCAGCAGGGCTTCGTCATTTCCGGACCTCGCCAGCCTGTCGGAAACGGGCATACCCGTCGCCTTTCCGGCTGAGGTCATCGTCTAATCCTCCTCCGCTTTCCCCTGCTCCTGATCGATTTTCTGACTCCCCCTCTTTATGAACAGTTCCTGCTGGGTCATCGGGGGGGCGATTCCGTGAGACCTGAAAAGCTCCAGTATGGCGAAGTTGAGGCTGCTGACCAGCAACCCCTTGCGCTGGATGAGGGTGGTGCTCCAGGCGCGCAACTCGAACCTCAGGCCGTTGCCACCGAATTCCATCAGGCGCACCGAAGGCTCCGGCTTGTCCAGGACGTTCTCATCCTTGGCCGCCGCCTCCAGGAGCAGGCGCTCAACCAGATGCACGTCGCTGTCGTAGGCCACCGTCACCGGGATACGAAAGCGGACCCGGCGCTCGTTGTGGCTCCAGTTGATCACGTTCTCGGTGATGAACTTGGCGTTGGGCACGATGATGGTGATGTTGTCGTTGCTCACCACCTCCACGCTGCGCGCCCCGATGGAGATGACATCCCCCTCGATCTCCCCCACCACGATCCGGTCCCCCACCTTGATGGGGCGCTCGAACATGATGATCAGGCCGCTGATGAAGTTACTCACGATGTTCTGCAGACCGAAACCGGCGCCGATACCGACCGCTCCGGCGAGGACGTTCAGGGTGGTGAGGTCGATCCCGGCGGTCTGCAGGATGACCAGGAAGCCGATGATGACGATCAGATACCGGAGGATGGCTCCCACCGCCTGGCGCGCCCCCAGGTCCAGCCGTGTCCTGGTGAGCAGTTTCTCCTCGGTCCAGCGGCGCAGTTTGGCGCTCAGGTAGAACAAGAGCACCGAGAAGATAATGAGGTAGACAAGTGTCAGTACGGTGACCTCTTGGCCTTTGCCGACGGAGAAAAGCGGCCAGGTGAAGATGTCCTTGAGATCCGCGAGCCAAGATCGCAACGATGCCATGGCATCCTCCATGTTTACTAGGGGCCAGAACCGAGACAGATTGGGTGAAAACGGGGAGATGACGTCGAACGGCCTGGCCATTCAGAAAACATCGGTGGCGGGATTGGATTCACTAGAATTATGACAGAAAACGCTGAACGGTGCATCGGTAACTGGGGGTAGGCTGCTAAGTTATAGGCAAACGCCGCAACACTCCTGCGGTTTATTCACTGCTCGCCTGAAGTTTCCCTCCGGGTCTGTCGAAAATGCGTGGGTCCGCCCCATTGATTATAGTAAAATGAAGACGTGGTATCTGGTGGATACCGGTTCATAGCCCCGGCTCTCGGAGTTTTGGCGATACCCTCTCAGATATGGATGAATTTCTGAGCGGAAAACGGAAAGTCGTTGCAATGCCGAAGCTGAACGCAAAGTCGAATGCCAAGTTGAACTCCACGTCGCACCCAAAAACGAAGTCGAAGCCTGACTCCAAGCCAAAGGTGAAGTCGGATTCAAAAACCACCTCGGAATCCAAGCCCGCCAACGCGAGATCCAGCTCAACTCCCAAGCCACAAACAAAAACAAGGTCCCAGCCCAAGACAGCGTCCCACTCCAAGGCAGCGGCACAGCCCAAGGCAGCGGCACAGCCCAAGCCGTCCCTGCCTCTGCCGCCCACGACCCATATCAGGGAGAAACAGCCCCGGGGCGTCGCTCGCTGGCTGCCGGGCATCACCATGGCGCGCCGCTACCGTCGCAGCTGGCTCGTCAGCGATATCGTCGCCGGAGTGACGCTGGCATCCATTCTGGTCCCGATGGATATGGCTTATGCCGAAGTCGCCGGTCTCCCCGCAATCTACGGCCTGTACGCCTCCATCGTGGCACTCTTGAGCTACGCCCTCTTCGGGCCGAGTCGCATCCTGGTGCTGGGGCCGGAGTCTGCCGTGGTTGCCCTGATGGCCGCCGCCATTGTTCCCATCACCGCCAACGATCCCGGCCGGGCGGTTGCGCTGGCGGGGATGCTGGCGATCATGACCGGCCTTTTCTGCATCCTCGCCGGAATCCTTCGCTTCGGCTTCGTCACCGACCTTTTATCGAAGCCTATCCGCTTTGGGTTGCTAAACGGCATCGCCATGATTCTGGTGGTCGGACAGCTCCCCAAGGTCTTTGGATTTTCGATAAAGGGCGAAAGCGTGGTGGCAAAGGGAGAGGCAGTCGTTCGAGGGATCATGGCGGGGAAAGTCAACCTGACGAGCTGTTTGATCGGCGCTACCTGTTTAGCCGCCATACTTGCGTTCAACAGATATTTCCCGCGCGTGCCGGGGGTGTTGGTTGCCGTCGTCGGTGCGACCGCCACAGCCGCTATTTTCGACCTCGCTGTGAAGTCAGGCATTGCCGTGGTCGGGCCGCTTCCCCGGGGCTTGCCGGCTTTCCATCTCCCCGCGGTGTCCTCGGGCGACATAGGGACGCTGTTCCCCGCGGCGTTTGCCCTTGCGGTGGTCGCCTTCGCCGACATGAGCGTTCTGTCGCGGACCTTCGCCGCCCGTGGCGGCTATAAAGTTGACAGCAGCCAGGAACTCTTCGCCTTGGGCGCCGCCAACGTGATGTGTGGTCTGTTCAGCGGCTTTGCAGTAAGTTGCTGCGCCTCGCGCACCCCTGTCGCTGAGGAGGCCGGCGCGCGGACACAGTTGACCGGCGTGGTGTCGGCGTTGTGCATTGCCCTGCTGCTGCTCTGCGCCCCGATGTTGATCAAGGACCTACCCGAGGCGGCACTTGGTGCGATCGTGATCTCTGCCTGCATCGGACTGTCGGAAATCTCAGGAGTGAGACGTCTGTACCGTGTGCGGCGAAGCGAGTTTTTGCTGTCGATCATCTGCTTTGTGGCGGTAACGTTTGTGGGGGTCAGCGAGGGGATATTTATCGCGGTAGGCCTTTCGCTGCTGGCCTTCATCTGGAGGGCATGGCACCCCTATGACGCGGTACTCGGACAGATCCACGGCGTAGACGGGTTCCACGATGTGTCGCGTTTTGGCAAGGCGTGGCTGCTGCCGGGGCTGGTGCTGTTTCGCTGGGACGCGCCGCTATTTTTTGCCAATGCGGACATCTTTCACGACCATCTGCTGCAGGCGATAACCGACGTACCGACGGACGTGAAGTGCGTCATCGTTTCTGCGGAACCGATCACCGACGTGGACACCACTGCCGCGGATGTCCTGAGCCAACTCCACAAGGAACTGAGGCGCGCCGGCATCGAACTCTGTATAGCGGAAATGAAAGACCCGGTCAGGGACAAGCTGAAGACCTACGGCCTCTATACCCAGATCGGTCCCGACATGTTTTTCCCGACGGTTCGAAAGGCTATCGACTGGTATAAAAATGCCTACCAGGTGAAGGAAAAATATCCGACCGAACCGTTCGCGCCGACGCCGCCAGTGTCCACTCCAGCCAAAAGGGGCAAGACCCTCTCCAAAGGAGGACCGAAAGTTGGCAGCAAGGTTGCCGGAAAACGACGGGCACACCCGTAACGCCTGGTAAAACTCGCCTCAATCCCCCGCTGCATCCGTCCCATACTGGTCGGCATGATAGGAACTGCGGACGTAGGGACCGCTTTCCACGTGCTCAAATCCCATCTGCAAAGCTATTTCCCGGTACCGTTCGAACAACTCCGGTTCCACGAAGCGCTGCACGGGGTGATGCTGCCGGCTCGGCGCCAGGTATTGGCCGAGGCTCAGGTAGGAACATCCGGTGGCGACCAGATCTTCCAGCACGCTCAACAACTCCGCTTCCTCTTCCCCCAATCCCAGCATCACTCCCGATTTGGTCTTCAAGGCAGGGTTCAGGCGATGAGCCGCCGCCAGCAGGTCGAGCGACCTGCGGTAGTCGGCACCTAAGCGGATGTGGTAGAGCCGGGGCACCGTTTCCAGGTTGTGTCCCAGGATGTCGGGAGCGCCCGCTATCACCGTCTCCAAGGACGCGACACTTCCCATGAAATCGGGGATGAGCAGCTCCACCTTGGTGCGCGGAGAAGCCTTGCGGATCTCTTGGACGGTGGCGGCATAGCAGGAGGCGCCGCCGTCCGGGAGGTCGTCGCGGGTGGGGCTGGTGATCACCACGTGGGACAGCTTGAGCCGGCAGATGGCTTCGGCGACGTTGGCGGGCTCATTGGGATCGACCGGGAGCGGAGCTTCCTTGGAGACGCTGCAAAACGAGCAAAGGCGTGTGCAGATGCGTCCCATGATCAGGAAGGTAGCCTGCCGGTTTTTGAAGCATTCGGTGATATTGGGGCAGCGCGCCTGCTGGCAGACCGTGTTGAGGCGCAACTCGCCCAACAGCCCCTCCATCTCGCTGTGGGCGGAAGGGGAGATCTTCTTTTGCAGCCAGGCCGGTTTTCGAAGTTGGTTCATGTTGTTCTCTGCCAAAGGGAAGTCAGGGAAGATCGGGGATCAACTTGATTTCAAGCCGGCAGCCAACCGCTTTGGCATATTTTTTCAGGGTGGTCAACGAGGGGGAATGCCTGCTGGCACTCTCCAGACGGGAGACGGCACTTTTAGTGGTTCCCATTAGTTCTGCAACAGCTTCTTGGGTTAATCCCGATCTCGAACGGGCTGAGAGCAGTTCATGTATAAGCCCATATTCTTCTTCCAGGCTGTCGTACGCTTCCTTGAACCCCTTACGCTTTATTGCTTTTTGCAGAAAGGCATCGTGATCATGAGGAACCGGCTGATACTTCAGGTCAGCCATTTCCGAACCTCCTTCAACCGCTTACGGGCGATCTCCAGTTGTCTTACCGGCGTTGCTTGTGTTTTTTTCACAAAAGCGTGGAGTATCACAATGCGTCGACCAATCAAGAAGCAATAGAACCCTGGTCCAATTCCCTCGGATCCCCGTGCTCGCAGCTCAAAGAGGCCATCTCCCAGCGCACGTGAATAAGGCATTCCCAAATCGGGTCCGAACTCCTTCAAAAGTTCAGCTATCCTAGCGAAGTCGGCCAGGATGCCCACAGGCCATGATTCGATCTCCTTCTGGATGCGCGGATGGAAATACTCCAGTGAATACCTCATGCCTTGCTCCTTTATTGTTAGCAAAAATGCTAACTTCCGTCAAGGCGAGGGGCAGGGGGAGAGCTATCTCTTTGTTTCACAGGTCTGGCTGATATTCCACTCATGGCAGCGGTATTTCGTTTCCACCAACTGCGCGGCCATTCCGTTTTCCCCTTCACTGACTCCATCACGAAGCAACCGTACTCCGAGACATTGCTGGAAGGAGTTTACCAGCAACTGCTTCAAATGGGCCGGCTCCGGCTGAAGGCCCAACTCGTCAAGGCTTACGGCGGTGGTGACGGCATCGGCCGGTTCTTTGAGATAGCGGGCGGCGAGGTGGACGCGGCTTTTGAGGGGGATGGAGCCGTGCTGGAAGATCACGCCGCGCATGCGACGCTGGGCGTTGCCGCCGATCTTTCGCCCGGCCACCACCACGTCGTACTCTTCCTTCCCGGCGAAGCAGAAAGCGGTCCGCTCTCCCAGGCGCTCACCGGCCGGCTGCCGGTCGATGGCGAAGGCAGCCTCCAGTCCCAGCTGCCGGTAGGTCTCCAGCAGGAAACCGCACAGTTTGCGGAAGCCTTCCTTGACCCCCGTGGCGTCGCCGATCTGCTCGGGCGAGCAGACGATGCTGTAGGTCACTTCGTCGCCGTGATAGATGATGCCGCCGCCGGTCATCCGGCGCACCAGCGGCACCCCTTCCGCGGAGCAGAGGTCGAGCCTGAGGGACGACTCGGCGTCCTGGTAGCGGCCGAGGGAGAGGGCGGGAGGTTCCCAGCCGTACAGCCGCAGCACGGGGAGAGATGATTCGGGATTGAAGCTGGACAGTAGCGCCTCGTCCAGCGCCATGTTGGCAGGGCCATCCAGCGGTCCAGCATCGATCAGGCGCCAGGTGGGCGACGGGTTGGGCATAAGGGGTTCCTTCAAATATCAATCTCGCCAGTAAACAGCGAAAAAAGG
>NZ_DATFBA010000277.1:0-4041 GCF_035254065.1 Geomonas sp. | reverse complement strand
GAGGAGATCGAGCGGCTCTCCGCCCGCTACGACATCCTGGTCCTCTCCATCCACTGGGGCGCGGAGGGGAGGGGGGCGCTGCACGTAACGCCCGGCATGGAGACCTTCCTGGGGGAGCAGCGCGGAGACCTGCACCGCTTCGCCCACGACGCCATCGACCGGGGCGCCGCCCTGGTCATCTCCCATGGCCCGCATGTGCCGCGTGCACTCGAGCTGTACAAGGGGCATCTCATTGCCTACAGTTTGGGCAACTTCGCCACCTACGGCGGCATCAACGTCGCAGGCGAGAACGGCTACGCTCCGTTATTGACCGTCCAACTGGCCGCCGACGGCAGCTTCCAGGGGGGCTCCATCCGCTCCTTCCGCCAGGCTCCCTACTGCGGTCCGCGTCTGGACCCCCAGCGCCATGCCCTGCACCTGATGCAGCGGCTCACCGCCGAGGACTTCCCCGGCTCGGGGCTTGCATTCGGTGAAACAGGAGAGCTGACCGCGAAGTAAAAGGAACCTGCCCTCCATGAATGCCGTTCGCCCTGAGCCTGTCGAAGGGTGTGTGAAACTTATACGGCTGGTCTTGTCGAAGGAAGTTGGAGATCATGCTTCGACAGGCTCAGCACGAACGGTTCCTCCCCCTCCAACTATTCTCCGACGAGTACATAATTAGAGACTGCCATGTTTCTCATCATTCAAAACGACCCGGAATGTCCCGCTGGCACCCTGGCTGAACTGATCTCCTCCGCCGGCCACCAGTTCCGTACCCTCGCCGCCTACCGGGACTCCGACCTCAGCGTTCCGGACGGCGTCACCGGGATCATCGTGCTGGGGGGCGACATGGGTGTTCACGACACCGCCAGCTTCCCCTACCTTGCCCGTGTCGGTGCGCTGATGAGGGATGCGCTGGCCAGTGGAACCCCGCTGCTGGGGATCTGCCTGGGCGGCCAACTGCTCGCCCACGTTGCCGGCGGCCGCGTCAGTTCCCCCTCGCCGCACGGTGAAAAGGGGATCTGCCGGGTGGATCTCAATGAAGTCGGGGTCGGCGACCCGCTCTTTGCCGGTGTCCAGCGCTCCTTCGTCACCTTCCAACTGCACCAGGACAGCTTCACCGTTCCTGCCGGCGGCGTACTGCTGGCCAGCTCGGCGGCCTGCCCCGCCCAGGCCTTCCGGCTGGGAGCCGCAGCCTACGCCCTCCAGTTTCACCCCGAGGTCGACCGCGCCATCGTCTCCAACTGGGGCGCCCTCTCCACCCCCCCGGCCGACTACCTCGCCGGCTTCCTTGCCGACGAAGAGGCTTTCAACGACTCCTCCCGCACCATCCTCTCCAATTTCCTCACCCTGGCCTGCTCGGCTATTCCTTGAAATCCAAACCTATTATTGTAAAGTCTTAATATTTGTTTTCCGGCTGGCACCCAATCGATGAGGCCCCTGCCGGGGCTGCTCCGTAGCAACTCCCGTCCTGGATCGGGCGAAGGGGGAGCGGTGACCGATCTTTGGTCCGGTAAAAAAACCATCACACGGAAGCTGATGACGCTGCTTCTGTCCGGCAATTCGCTGCTCTTGCTGGCCTTCTCCCTGGTGGTCGTGGGCTACGAGTTCTCCAGGCACCGCGAACAGGCCAGCAGGGAACTGGTCACCCTGGCCGATCTCTACGGCAGGCAGCTCTCCGCGCCAGTGGCCAGCGGGGATGCCAGGGCCGCCCGCGAGATCCTGGACGGCGTCTCGGAGGCCGAAAGCGTGGTGCTGGCCGAGGTGGCGACCTCGCGGGAGAAGCTGCTCGCACAGTACCAGCGGCAAGCTGTACCTCGCCGCGGCATCCGCGGCGCCAACCTCGAGCTTTCCCGCCCCATCACCCGGGGCAGCCGGGTGGTGGGAACCCTCCGCCTGGTATCCCGGCAAGACCTGGTCTCCACGCTTGCCTTTCCCGGCGCCCTGCTCGCCTCCGGCCTCCTGGCCTTGGCCGGTTACGGCGTCTTCCTTTCCCGGCGCCTCAAATTCCTGATCTCCCATCCTATCCAGCAACTGACCGGCAAGATGGAGATCGTCTCGCGAGACCAGGACTACCGCGTCCGGGTCGAGAAGATCAACGACGATGAACTGGGTCTGCTGTCCGACTGCTTCAACGAGATGCTGGCGGAGATCTCGGTGCGTGATGAGCGGCTGGCCCTGCACTCAGAAGAGCTCAAGCTGGAAGTCGCCGCCCGCACCAGGGAGCTTTCCACCGTCAACCGGCAGCTGGCGGAGAGCCTGGACGAGGTGAGCCGGTCCATGCAGACCGCCCAGGCAGCCAGCCGCGCCAAATCGGAATTTCTCGCCCAGATGAGTCACGAGATACGCACCCCCATGTACGGAGTTCTAGGAATGACCGAACTCCTGCTTGGTACCGACCTCAGCAAGGAACAGGGACGCTTCGTGGAGACCGTGCGCCGCTCGGGCGAGGCGCTGCTTTCCATCATCAACAACATCCTCGACTTCTCCAAGATCGAGGCGGGCCGGATGGAGCTGGAAGTGATCCCCTTCGACATTCATGAATTGGTAGCTGACGCCGTGGACCTTTTCGCCGAGGACGCCAGCAAGAAGGGGCTCGAGCTGCGCTGCGAGATCGCCAGGGAGGTGCCGCGCTCCTTCGTGGGGGACCCGGGGCGGCTGCGTCAGATCATCGTCAACCTGCTCGGTAACGCCCTCAAGTTCACCGCCAAGGGGTCGGTTACCCTGGTGGCCTTCATGGAGCGCACCCCGGACCTGGTCAGGATCAGCATCACCGACACCGGTATCGGCATCTCTGCCGAGGTTCAGCAGAAGATCTTCGTCCAGTTCTCCCAGGGGGACCAGTCGATGACCCGCAAATACGGCGGCACCGGGCTGGGGCTCGCCATCGCCAAGCAACTCACCGAGCTGATGGGTGGCGAGATCAGGGTCTCCAGCGAACCTGGCAAGGGCTCCACCTTCTCCTTCACGGTCCGTCTCGAGTCCGGCTCGGGCGCCGAGTGGGTCCGCCCCGATCACAGCCGCAGTGCCCTGCGCGGCAAGAGGGCGCTCCTTGCCAGTGGCGACCCGGCAACCCGGGAGCAGCTGATGGGACAGCTCACCGGCTGGGGGGTGGATTGCGAGGCGGTGCCGGACGGCCCCGGAGCGGTCTGCCGGGTGGTGGCGGCTCCCTTCGATCTCGCCATCCTCGACGCGGGCATCGGCGGCGCCGGCGGCATGGAACTGGCCGCCACCATCAGGTCGCTTCCGGCCGGAAGGTCGCTGAGGCTCGTGCTGCTGGGGGACCGCCAGGAGGAGGGGAGGGGGCGCGCCGAGGAAATCGGGGTGCTGCTCTTCGCCCGCAAGGAGCTGAGGCCCCATCGGCTCTACGCGGCCCTGGTGCAGGCGCTGGGGATGGAGCAGTCCCCGGAGGACGAGGCGCAGGGCGAACAGCAGCGTCGGCCGCCGCAGGTGCTGCTGGTGGAAGATAACCCCGTGAACCAGGAGGTGGGGAGGGGGATGCTGGAGAGCCTGGGCTGCAACGTGGAGATCGTGGTGAACGGCCTGGTGGCGGTGGACGCCGTCCAGAAGAACTGCTACGACCTGGTACTGATGGACTACCAGATGCCGGTGATGGACGGCCTGGAGGCGATCAGGACCATCAGGAGCTGGGAGCAGAAGCGGGAGCCTTCCCACAAGAGGATCCCCATCGTCTCGCTCACCGCCTGCGCCATGTCCCAGGACCGCCTGGCCTGCCTCGAGGCAGGGGCGGACGACTACCTCTCCAAACCCTTCACGCGTGACGAGCTGGCCCGGATCGTCTGCCGGCAGTTGCAACGGAGCCAGACCGCCGCAGCCGAGGCGGTGGCGGCGGTGGCGGCGGTGGCACGCGCCCAGGCGAGCCCGGCAGCCCCTGCGCCGGTCTCCTCCCGGCCCGAGGCCGCCGGCGAGGAACAGACCTCCCCGGCGGCCGGGCAGGAGTCTACACCCAGCTTCTCGCTTTCCCGCCCGGCGCAAGCGGCTCCCCCTGCCAAGGCCGCCGTGCCCGATCCGCAAGTGGGCCTCGCCCAAGACAGGATGAAC
>NZ_DATFBA010000276.1:0-8912 GCF_035254065.1 Geomonas sp. | reverse complement strand
GGCTGCCGTGCCGTGGTCTGCTCGATGATGGGTGAAGCTCCCAGGATCGAGCTGGAAAAACTTGGTGTGGAGCCCTACGTCATGGAAGGGGAAATCATCAAAGTCCTCGCCGACCTTGCGAAAGTTCTGTAACCGGTCCTCACCCCGGCCCACTTCCCGCCGCTGCTGATGGCGACGGCGGGTATGCTTTGAAGGGGAGGGGAGTGTTCACAATGAGGTGAATCCACGTGCAAAACTCATCCTTCAACCACTGCAACCTCCCCCCGTGGGTGATCGCCTCCCGTCATTTCAACGACAATCCGCAGCCCATAGAGATCCAGGGGGTGCGCGCCGCCAACCGTTTCTTCTTCGACAAGCTTGATTCTATCGCCTCCCACGAGGAGCGCGCCTGCGTTTTCAACGATTACATGTCCGTCAAGTTCCAGCTGCACCAGTGGCAGGAGCAAGGGACGGCGACCGCCCGCAAGAGCCTGAAAAACAGCTACCTCAGGTTCCTGCGGGGATGGATGATGGATTCCAACTCTCCCGAAGGAGCCGTCCTGAAAGGGTGGGTTGAGAGCCGGATCGGTCTTTCACCCACCTTCCACCACCAGCGGATCGGCGGCATCCACGAAGAAGAGTACCTGAGGTATGCAGTCGACCGCACCAAGGGGAGCGCGCGCACCTCCGCCATCAATTCCCAACTTGACCTCCTATACGAATACTGCCAGTACGAACTCGCCCGCAAGTACCAGGACCGCAAGCATCTCATCCTCTACCGCGGCACGTTTGAGAGAAGCGAGCACGACGTTCTGGAGACCCTTTCGAAGCGCGAGGAAATCGTCCGTCTCAACAACCTGAACTCCTTCACCACCGACGAAGAGCGAGCCTGGGAGTTCGGCTTCATCGTCTGGGAAGTGAAAATCCCTCTCTCGAAGATCTTCTTCTACAGCGAACTCCTTCCCAACTCCATTCTGAAAGGGGAGGGGGAATGCCTGGTCATCGGCGGCGAATACCGCGTCAAGCGTCTCCTCTGCACAGTCTGATTTTCCGAATAGCCTGTCGGCTTTCCATTCCTCAACCTTAAGTTGTCGCATCTCGCCCTAAACACGCGTTTCAGCGCCATCATTACCGTCGAAAGTGTACAGCCTACAGGTTGCTATATTCGAATTTTCGGGGAACGTTGTGGCTAGCCCATGGCCATTTTCGTGTTGCGACACCTTTTATACCAAACTAAAGGTAAAACTTTAAAAAAATAAATTGATAAAAATTAATTATGCGTGATATGCTCTGCGGCATCCGATGCCGACCCATCTTGTCTGTCGCCACACCAAACACACTGCAGGGACGCAGGGTGCCAACGGGAATGAGGGGACTATGGAAGTCGAAAACAGGTCCAGAGCTGAACTTCTTGCCGAGATTTCTGAACTACGGAACAAGCTTTCCGTGGCGGAGGCACGAGTTTGTGGTGATGATGCTTTGCGCGGTTGCGAGGAACGGCTGAAGTGCGCGTTGATGAGCGCCCAATCCCTGGAGCTTGAGAGGAGCAGGCTGGAGGCGGTCCTGGACAACCTGCCAGTGGGGGTATGGATCGCCGACCAGGAGGGGCGGGTTGTTGGTAAAAACGGCGAGGCCGACCGGATCTGGTCGGGGACAGCTCCTCTTTTGGAATCCATGCAGGACTATCGGCGTCATGCGGCCTGGGACGCCGGGAGCGGGAGGCTGTTACGTCAGGAAAATCACCCGATGGCGAAGGCGCTGGCGACCGGTGAACCGGTGGCGCCGGTCGAGTTGAAAATTCGGCGCTTCGATGGCACGCATGGCATCGTGCTCTCTTCGGCGGCTCCTGTCCTGGATAGGAACGGGGGCGGCATCGGCGTGGTTGGCATCAGCCTGGAAATTACCGACCGTGCTGCTTTGGAGGCTGAGCGGAAATTGGCTGAAGAGCAGATCCGGCAGCAGAACGTGCTCCTCAACGGCATTCGCCGGGTCCTCGCGTCGGCGCTCACCGCACCCAACGAGCAGGAACTCGCCAAGGTCTGTCTCGCCGTTGCCGAGGAGGTGACCGAGAGCAAGTGCGGCTTTATCGGGGAGGTCTGTGATGATGGGGGGATGCAATGCCTCCAGATCAGCGACCCTGGCTGGAAGGGGGGCTCATCGGTTGACGGAGGAGACGATCGGCCACTTCCGGGGAGTTTTAAGCTGCACGGCCTTTATGGCACCGTCATTGTTACGGGAAGGCCGCTGGTGACCAACTGTCCCGCCCGGCACTGGGCCAGCGTCGGTTTGCCGGAGGGACATCCTCCGCTAACTTCCTTTCTCGGCGTCCCGCTCGTTCAGGAAGAAAGGGTGATGGGTGTTATGGCCCTGGCTAACCGCGAGGGAGGCTACCGCCGGCATCACGTTGAGGCGCTCACATCGCTGGCCGCGGTAGTGGCGCAGGCGTTGACCCGTAAGCGTGCAGAAGCGGCGCGAACCCGGATGGAACAGGAACTGCGCGTGGCGCACGATAGCCTGGAGCAGCGGGTCAAGGAACGCACCGTCGAGTTGCAGGCCAAAAACCGGGAATTGGAATCCTTTTGCTACTCCGTCACTCACGAATTAGGTGCCCCTCTGCGCGGCATGAACTGTTACAGCCAGATCCTTTTGGAGGATTATTCCGACCACCTCGACTCCGAAGGGAGAGATCACCTGCAGCGGATCAGTGCAGCTGCAAGCAGGATGGGTGGATTGGTTGAAGATCTCCTCAACCTTTCCCGGGTGACGCGCAGAAAGCTGGCGCGGGAGAGGGTGAACGTCAGCAAGATAGCAGCAGACGTCTTTGCTGACGTCAGCAGCCAGTACACCGGGTGGACAGTGAAGATGGAGATCGAGGAGGGGGTTGAAGGAGAATGGGACCCCGCGTTGGCGAAGCTCGTGTTGCAGAACCTGGTCGGTAACGCCTGGAAGTACTCGGGGAAGGTGGAGGCTCCCGAGATCCGTTTCGGCAGTTATACCGAAGGCTCCCAGACCGTCTGTTTCGTGCGTGATAACGGCATCGGTTTTGATATGGAATACGCCGACAAGATATTCCTTCCCTTCGAGCGGCTCCACAAGGTAGGTGAATACGAAGGCACCGGCATCGGGCTCGCCACCGTGCAGCGGGTGATCGCACTGCACGGAGGACGCATCTGGGCCGAAGCCGCTGTCGGCGAGGGCGCGACCTTCTACTTCACCGATGGCTGCCACGCCTGCTGATGGGAAGTGTGTTAGTGCGGAGGTTGCTGAAGCGAGTTGAGGATTAGATCGACGAAGCGGTCGTGCTGCCAGGCTCCCGGCTGGGTGGTCAGGCCGAGACGTACGATTACCAGCCGTCGGGATGGGATGATGGTAAGGAATTGTCCCTCGTATCCCGTCGCGTGGAAAGTGTCCTCCGGAAGCTCGATGTCTCTATCACCACTGCTGAAGTCCTGCCCGATCTTCAGCCAGAAATGCGCCCCGTACTGGTTCTCGGTAGCAAGTGGCGCCGGCCTCCTGCTGAACTCCACCCAGCCCTCCGGAAGTATCCGCTCCCCCTCCCAAATCCCGTCCTGAAGGTACAACTGGCCGAATCTCGACCAGTCCCTGGCGGTCGCGTACATGAACGAGGAGCCAACGAAAGTGCCTGATGCGTCGCGTTCCATGACGGCTGACGTCATTCCTATCCGGTCGAACAGCTCCCGTTTCGGAAAGCTCCAGTACTGCTCGTCTCCCAGTACGTGTCGCATGTTTCGGCTGATGATGTTTGTGCTGCCGCTGGAATAGCTCAACCTGGTTCCAGGTTCGGCCACCAGCGGCTTCTCTGCTGCGAAGTGAGCGGCATCGGGAACGGAGAAAAGCATGGTCGTTACATCCTGTAGAGGATGGCCGTAGTCTTCGTTGAAGCGCAGGCCGCTGCTCATGTGCAGCAGGTGTTCCAGGCTTATCCGGCTTCGACGGTCGCCTGGTCTCAACCACTCCGGTGCAGCGATAGGTGCATCGAGACGCGTCTTTCCCATCCGTACCATGATCCCGACCAGCGCATTCATCACCCCCTTGGTCATCGACCAGCCAGCTAGCGGGGTGTCCATGTTGAATCCTGCCGCGTAACGTTCGGCAACTATCTTTCCCTCATGCACGACCACCACTGCGCGGGTCCTGCGTACCTTGGTGGCGGCCGGTTCGGAGAAGGCCCATTCCAGCGCTCCTTCCAGCCGAGGATTGTACTCTGCCTTTTCCTGTTCTTGTCGTGGGGGAGAAGCGGAGGGGGAGACTGCGGAAGTATTGCAGGCTGGAAAATGGTTGTAACAAATGGTGGAGCCGAACCCGGGGGTGAAGCGTGATTTCCTCCTGATTCCGAGGAGACTCGCGGTAACTTCACCGGCGTTGAAATCGACGGTGGTTTTGATGTGACGGAGGATTCCGAACTTGTCTGCGGATAAGTCCCTTTGGAGGATAGAGGATGCTTCGCGCCGAGCGACGAAGATGCCTGAACAGAGAGTTTTGGATTGATAGGCTGCCCCGATAGAGACAATGCGGGCGAGTCGATAAGTACCAACGGCGGCGAGAGCCAGTGCGATAGGCTTACCTACTGAAGCAATAGCCACCTTCACTCTTTTCATGGCAGTAGCCCCTCGCGATGATTTCAGACGCCCCTCCAGTTTTTGCCCACGAGGAAAGCTTACCCAAAATCATTTTGAGGGGCAATTAAGTCAGTCTTGCAAGTTACTAAGGCGGCGACCGGAGAGTTGAAGAGGAGCCCTAGCTGATGCCGTGAGCTTCGAAATGCCCGCTATAGCGTGAATCGGTTACCAGGATGTGATTCTGCAGCCAATCCTTCAAGAAGTTCATAATCTCCAAGGTGAGGATGAAGGCCTCGTTATCGGCCCGCTGCTTAAGATCGAGCGCCTTTGTCGTGAACTTCTCATGCTCGGTCCTGTGCTCATGGAATTCGGGGTAACTGGTCCGGCGCATGTACTTTTCTTCCGTCTCGAAATGCACCCGCGCATATTCCACCATGCTGTAGATGATCTCTTTATGGGCTGCACGCCCTTTGTTGGCCACCATGGCATCGTAAAGAGTGTTGAGCAGGTTCACCAAGGTCTTGTGTTGCTCGTCGATCTCCTTGACGTTGACAGCAAATCTCTCCTCCCAAGTGAAATAAGCCATTATTCTTCTCCTTTTTAGTTCGTTAGATGACTGAATTGAAATACAAATGTCCACCTTAATTGAAGGCCGGAGAGAGCCTCACCAATTGCTCGGCTAGCTCTCTCAGTTCCAGGACCAGTCTCTTGTCCAATTTCTTTATCCAGCGTGCAGGGATATGTTCCTCGCCGAAATAGGCCCCCGCAAGTGCGCCGGCAATGGCGCCAGTGGTGTCGGCGTCGCCCCCCTGGTTGACGGCATCGATCACGCACAACTCGAAGTTTCTCGCTTTGAAGAAGCAGTGGAAGACGGTCTGCATGGTATCCACCACGTAACCGGTCGCCAGCCCCTTGTAGGGGTCGAACACGAAATTCGGGAATCGCACGATCAGCTCCTCGACCTCGCGCCGCATCTGGTTGAGGGAGCGGCCGTCCAGCGCCAGGTGCAGCAACCGGCCCAGGTAGATGGAAGCCGCATCGGAGAGTGGGTGGTTGTGTGTCACGTGTGCCTGCTGGAGCGTACAGGTCTCCAGCATCTCCTCGCTACCCAAGGTGAACAGCGAAACAGGAAGGTTTCGCATGGCCGCACCGTTGCCGCCGTCCCATTCGTTGGGCGGGGTTTCCAGCGCCCCTTTCAGCATGTAGTTCCTGATCCCTCGTCGGCAGGTATCTCCCACGTCGATTGGCTTGGAGCGCAGCCAGGTGGCGAAATTATCGGCGACCGCCGGCAGCGACCATCCCCCCACGCTGGCGATCGCTCGCGCGATGCAGAGGGACATCTCCGTGTCGTCGGTTACCTGTCCCGGCTTCAGCCTGAGCCAGCCGCCTCCCACCATATCCCTGAGCACACCGTACTTGGACGCTATCTCGCCCCGGGTCATGAATTCCGCGGGAGCGCCCAGCGCGTCGCCGATGGCGAGGCCGAGAAAGGCGCCGCGCGCACGGGACATTATTTCTTCCTTGGGGGACATGATGGCCATGGGAGGCCTGGATGCAATTTATGTGCAACCTTTACTTACCCCATCCTCACCCTGTCCCTCCCATTGAAGGGGAGGGGACGTCGTGCGCGCTGCCTATGGAAATTCAAGGCTTGCCGGATCGCCGTGCTCCCGCGAGTGGAATGTAGGACGGTAGGAGGGTGCTGTTGTCAGTGGACGGGTTGCACAAAAAATAGTCGCTTGCATCGTATACGGAGGCAGCGTTGCTGGATGGAGAGCTGATGCCGGCGCTGGCATCCATCTCCAATGGGACACAAATACCTTTAATCTCACCGTCCTGCAATACCGTATACGGTCATTCGCGGCGTTTATGCCAGCTCTGGCACAGTAAATGCTCCAGTGACGATGACTGATACAAGGACGTATCACTTACAAGGCAACGATGCCCGGCGGAGAACTCTCCTGCCGGGCTTTTTTGTTCTTGGAACCCGAACTGCGCAGAACAAGGAGGAAATCATGGCATCATCGTGCAAAACCATGCAGAAGATCCAGGGACACCCCTGCTTCGGGGGAAATCATCACAAAAACGGTAGAATGCACCTCGCAGTGGCACCCAAGTGCAATATCAAGTGCGGCTACTGCACGAGGCGCCACGACTGCGCCAACGAGTCCCGCCCCGGTGTCACCAGCCGGCTTCTTTCTCCTGCCGAGGCCATAGTCAGGGTCCGCGAAGTTATGGCGAGCCCGATAACCGGCCCGATCATCAAGGTGATCGGCATCGCCGGCCCGGGCGATCCGCTCTTCAACGAGGAAACCTTCGAGACCTTCCGCATGGTGGGGGAGGAGTTCCCCCACCTCATGAAGTGCATGAGCACCAACGGGTTATTGCTGCCCGAGAAGATGCACCTTCTGAAGGAGATCGATCTGCACAGCCTGACGGTGACCTTGAACGCCCTTGATCCCGGGGTGGGCGCCAAGATCTACTCCCATGTCTTCTACCACGGCACCAAGCTGACCGGCGAAGAGGGAGCGGCGCAGCTGATCGCGAACCAGCTGGAAGGGATTCGCCAGGCGGCCGAGCTCGGCTTCGCCATCAAGATAAACACCGTGGTGATCCCCGGTGTCAACGACAACGAGATTCCGGCCATCTCCAGGAAGGTCAAGGAACTGGGCGCCTTCGTGATGAACATCATGCCGCTCATACCCCAGGCCGATTTCGCACACATCGAGCCTCCCTCACCGGAGAAGCTGGAGGAACTTCGCAAAAACAACGAGAAGGTCATTGGCCAGTTCAAGCACTGCCGGCAGTGCAGGGCAGATGCCGTCGGCTTGATCGGTCAGGATCTGCAGTTGGCACCCGCCGCCCAGGAGGTTACCGCCGCATCGCCGCCGACGGAGCAGTTGTTCGTTCACCGGGACTAGCCATGGTCGACCCACTCCTTGCG
Organism: Geomonas sp.; assembly: GCF_035254065.1. GTDB lineage: Bacteria > Desulfobacterota > Desulfuromonadia > Geobacterales > Geobacteraceae > Geomonas. Next base: position 1,409 of record NZ_DATFBA010000276.1, on the reverse strand, counting down.
AGCGACATAGCGGCTTTCCTGGCCTTGGCCGAGGATGAGGGATGGATGTGCGACCGGTGGGAATTCCAGTTTCTGCTGCGGAATTTCCCCCAAGGCTGCTTCGTGCGCCGTGAGGCCGGGTCCGGCATCGGTTACATTACGGCAGCGAGGTACGGTAGCAGCGGTTGGATCGGCAACCTCCTCGTGCACCCCGGGGCACGCAGGCGCGGTATCGGGCGAGGGCTCATGGAGCTCGCCATGTCCGCTTTGCAGGCGAGTGGGGTGGAAACGATCTGGTTGACCGCCTCCGAGCAGGGCGTCGGGATCTATCGAAGACTTGGTTTTGCCGCCATCGACCATATCCATCGTTGGACCGGGCGCGGCACGGCAGCAGCCGGTCCTCGGCATCTCCCTGTGGATCACGATCTGGTGGCCACCGTGGACAGCGGAGGGTGGGGCGAGCGGCGCGATGAATTGATGGAGGCCGTCTGCGCGCGGGGGCGCTTTCTTGCCAGTTCCGCTGGCTTTCTCTGTTGCCAGTCGTGGGAAGGCGGGACCCAGATCGGCCCGTGGGGGTGCCTGGAGAAGGGTGAGGCTGGCGACCTGCTGGAATATGCTTTGGCCGGAGCGGGAGAGCGCGTCTTCCTGGATGTACCTGCCGGAAATGACGCGGCGGCCGAACTGTTGAGAGAAAATGGGTTCACCGTCCAAGGGAGCAACCTATTGATGTTCCAGGGGCGTAAGCCGCTCTACCGCGCGGACCAGATCTTCGCGCTTGCCAGCATGGGGAGCATGGGTTGATGGGGAAGTTCCGTGTACCGGTAATCCGGTACGGCGGTAAGTATCAAAAAGATAAGGAGGGCAGCAATGATTGTGGTCGCCTGCATCAAGCAGGTCCCGGACACCACCCAGGTTCAGATCGATCCGGTGACCAATACTCTGATCAGGGATGGGATCCCCTTCATCATAAACCCCTACGACACCCACGCGCTGGAGGAGAGTCTTCGACTCAAGGATCGTTACGGCTTCCAGGCGGTGGCGCTCTCCATGGGGCCGCCAAATGCCGAGGCTGCCCTGAGAAGAGCCCTCGCTTTGGGGGTAGACCGCAGCGTGCTCCTCTCCGACCGCGTATTCGGCGGTGCCGACACCCTCTCCACCAGCAACGTTCTCTCTGCCGCTATCAGGAAGCTGGGGGAGATCCGGGAGGTCGGCATCGTCTTCTGCGGCAAGCAGACGATCGACGGAGATACTGCCCAGGTCGGCCCGGGGATCGCGGTGAGGCTGGGGTTTTCGCAGCTCACCCTGGTGGACCGCATCGAGAACATCGACCGGGATGCCAAGACCATCGTGGTGCGCCGCAAGCTGGAAGGACGCTACGAGATCGTGGAGGCCCGGCTGCCAGCCATGATCACCGTGGTGCGTGAGCTGAA
>NZ_DATFBA010000275.1:0-13145 GCF_035254065.1 Geomonas sp. | reverse complement strand
CTGCTTTTCAGGAGCTCGTTCTCGACCTCCTCGGGGTAGACGTTCTTGCCGTTGGGGGTGACGATCAGGTTTTTCACGCGTCCGCAGATGGAGAGGTAGCCGTCCGGGTCCAGCCGGCCGAGGTCGCCGGTCCGGTACCAGCCGTCCTGCAGGACCTCGGCGGTCGCCTCCGGGTTCTTGTAATACCCCTGCATGACGTTGGGCCCCTTCACCACGATCTCGCCGATCTGCTCGTCGTTGCGGTTGTCGATGCGGATCTGGACGTCCGGGAAGAGCTTGCCGACCGTGCCGAGCCTGGTATGGCCGGGAGATTCGGCAGAGATGACCGGGGAGGTTTCGGTGATGCCGTACCCCTGGAAGACCGGGATACCGAAGGAGAGGAGCCCCTTGGCGATGGCGGGGTCGAGGGCGGCCCCCCCGCTGATGAACATGGTGCCTGCCCCGAAGGCCTTCTTTACCTTGGCGCAGACCAGCGGCCGGGTGACCGGCAGGGAGTAGAGCAGGCGCGACACCTTGTTCCCCTGCACGTTCTTCATGATGCGGTCGAGGATCATCCGGTAGACGGCGGGGACGCCGAGCAGGAAGGTCGGCTTCACCTCCGCCAGGTTCTCCCCCAGTTTCTTGATGGACTCGGCGAAGGAGACGGTCCCTCCAACCGAAAGAGGCAGCAACACTCCCGCCACCTGCTCGAAGACATGATTGATGGGGAGGAAGGAGAGAGTATGCATGCTGTCGTCGAGGCTGAAGTGGTAGGCGGCGCCCTGCAGGTTGGAGACGATGTTGGCGTGGGAGAGCATGGCACCCTTCGAGCGCCCGGTGGTGCCGGAGGTGTACAGGATGACGGCTGTGTCGGTTGGCCGGCGCGTCGACGGGGGCGGTGGCTGGTCCAGCGCTATCGCCTCGAAGGTGGTGATCCTGTCGTCGCGGCCGGCAGACGGGGTGATCGGAGAGAGGACGCTGGCCTGTTGCTCCGTTCCCTTGGCGTGGCCCGAGTCGACCAGCCGGTGGACCTGGCTTGCCAGGATCTCCATCCTCGCCACCGCTTCCTGTGGAATCTCATAGTTCTTGATGAGCTCCTGCCATTCCGTCTGCAGGGCCTCAAGGGCTTTGGACACCCCGGCATCCGCGGCTTGGTGCCGTGCGGGGTGCAGTATGACGATGCTTTGCAGGCTGCGTAGCGCCGGGAGGGTGTCGATGAGGGGGTCGAGGAACGACTCCTCGGTGAAGATGACCTTCGCCTCGCAGTCGACCAGGATGTGGCGCAGCTCCGAGCTTTTCAGCTCCTTGTCCACCGGGACCGCCACCCCGCCCGCCCGCAGGATGCCGAGGTAGCTCTCCACCCAGCGGGTGGAGGAGGGGGCGAGCAGCGCCGCGTGGTCACCCGGGCGAAAGCCAAGCTTGTGCAGGCCCGAGGCGATCTTGCCCGCGCTTTTCCAGAGCTCGCGATAGCTCGTTTCGCGCCACTGTCCGGCGATCTTCTGGCGCAGGGCGATCCTCTGGCGGAAAGCTTCGCAGCGGGTTTTCAAGTAGGAGTCGATCGTTTGCACTGGCAGCTCCTGCCGGGGATGGAATAGAGATAGTTATATCAGGAATTTCCATCGGCTGCCACGGTAGGCGCCGCTTTGGCCGCGATTGTCAGTGCATGGTGTTCCCCTTGAGCGCCTCGCCGAGCAAACGGCGCAGGTCGTCCTCCTCGATGAAGCGGAAGAGTTCGCTCTTGCCGAAGGCGACCTCCAGGGTGCCGCGGCGTTTCTTGAGGGTGACGTCAACCTCGTGCACGCCGTTACCAAGAAGCCCCGAGTACACCTGCTCAACGAGCCTCCCTTTCCTGTGCGGTTCCCTGCTGCGCAGATCGAAGTAAACGGCCTGGTCCAATGCGTCGTTGGTAAGGTAGATCATGGTGCACCTCCTTTGGTTTTTCTGTAGTAAACCATGGGAGTGCGACAGAAAATGTCGAAGAAGGTGCAGGCGGATGCGCCGTCGACACTGTTTCCGAATTGTGCTAACCTTCCGTGATGAAAGCCCGTGACGTTGTCAGGATGATCGAGAGCGATGGCTGGTACCTGGTCGTCACGCGGGGAAGTCACCGCCAGTACAAGCATCCTTCAAGGCCGGCAGGGTGACCATTGCGGGCCATTTAAGGGACGAGATTTCGCCGGGAACACTGAACAGCATTCGGAAGCAGGCGCAGATCGAGAAGGGAGACTGACATGTACCGATATCTAGTCGTTATTGAAAAGACCTCGACCGGTTTCTCTGCCTATGCTCCGGATCTCCCCGGATGTATCGCGACAGGGGAGACGCGGGAAGAGACTAAGAAGAACATGCAATCCGCCATTAAGCTTCACGTGCAGGGCCTTTTGGAGGACCATTTGGAAGTGCCCGAAAGCAAATCTTCTGCAGAATACATGGCGGTCGCCTAGTACTCTTACTCCCCACCTCAATCAATCCTTCATTCATCGAGAAGTCTCTTGTGACCGCTTCTGTCGCTGCCTGGTTCGGACAGCTGAGGACCGGTTGGAGTACATCCTTAAACGAAAAGGCTGGTAATGGAAAAAGACCGCATCAAATGGAATGAGCGCTACAGCGGGAGCGGGTACTTCTTTTCTTTGACCCCGTCGCGCGCTCTGGCGAATTGCATCGAACTGGTGGAGTCGCTGGTGCCCGGCCGGAGGGCGCTGGACATCGCTTGCGGCGAGGGGCGCAACGCCATCTTCCTGGCGGGGCGCGGATTCGAGGTAGACGGGGTCGACATTGCGGAACTGGGGCTGGAGAGGGGGCGGCAGCGTGCTGGCGAGCTGGGGCTGACCGTCAATTTCATTCAGGCCGACCTGGAGGAGTGCCATCTGCAGGGGAGTTACGACGTCATCCTGAATTTCAACTTCCTGCTGCGCCCCCTGATCCCGGAGATGGTCGAGGCCCTGTCGCCGGGTGGCGTCATCGTGATGGAGACCATCCTCAACGGTCCCAATATAATAGGGACGCACAGCGCGGAGTTCCTGCTGCAGCCGGGAGAGTTATTGCAGATCTTTTCGCAGTATGAGGGGAGGATACTGGAGTCGGCGGAGGAGCCGGGGATCGAGATGCCGGTGGCGCGCGTGATTTTCCAGAAGAAGGGTGTGTGACGGAGAATTGGCGAAATGATCCCTCGCCCCTGCCCCTCTCCCCCAAGGGGGGGCGAGGGGAGTAACAAGCGGGGAATGGGAGGTTCGCTAGCGGATGCCGAGGTAGACGGTGGCGATGCCGCCGGTGAGATCAAAGTGGCGCACGTTGGTGAAGCCGACCTCGGTCATCATCGACTTGAACTTGTCGCGCGAGGGGAACTCGAGCACGGAATCGGGGAGATACTGGTAGGCGCTCTGCTTCGAGAAGAGGCCGCCGATCGACGGGAGCACCTTCAGGAAGTAGAAGAGGTACAGGCTCTTGAACACCGGCGAGGTCGGGGTGGAGAATTCCAGGATGACCATCCGGCCGCCGTCCTTGAGCACCCGGTACATCTCGGAAAGCCCCTTGCTGCGGTCGACCACGTTCCTGATGCCGAAGGCGATGGTGGCGGCGTCGAAGCTCTTGTCCTCGAAGGGGAGCTCCTCGCAGGGGGCCACCTGGAAGGTGATGCGGCCGGCGTAGCGGGAGTTCTCCACCTTCACCTTGCCGAGATCGACCATCTCCTTGCAGAAGTCGGCGCCCACGATCTGGACGGAGTCGGGGGTCTGGGAGGCGATCTCCAGGGCCACGTCGCCGGTGCCGGTCGCCACGTCGAGCACGCGTCCCGGGCCCGAAACGGCGATTTTGCCTACCGCGAACCGGCGCCAGCGCCGGTCGATCCCCAAGGACAGCACTCTGTTCAGGAAGTCATAGCGCGGGGCGATGCTCCCGAACATGGCGCGAATCCGTTCACCCTTTTCCGACAATGCGTACATATTTTCCTACCTTTTTAATCCTCGAAATGCTATAAATTCTCGGTTCTTGCCAGCAGCTTGCTGATGTTTAAGGGTAGTTTATTAGCATAAAGCGGCGCAGCTTGCCAGTAAAAACCGATTTTTAGGAGGCGGCAGCGTGGTACCGTATTTCCGGCCCCAGGATATCGCCGATATCCTGATCATGACCTTCCTGGTCTACCAGCTCTATACCTGGTTCAAGAACACCAGGGCCCTCCAGGTGCTGTTCGGCCTGCTCTTCCTGGGCGCCCTCTACGTGGTCACCAAGAGCATGGGCCTTTTCATGACCAGCTGGATCCTGCAGGAACTGGGGACTGTGCTGCTGGTGCTGCTCATCGTGGTCTTCCAGGCCGAGATCCGGCAGGCCCTTTACCGGCTGAGCCTTTTGCGCAAGCTGTTTGACCGGCAGGAGACCTCGCTACGGGTGGACCTGCTGGAATTCTCCTCCGCCATCTTCACCCTCGCCTCCCAGCGCATCGGCGCTCTTACCGTCTTCCAGCGTGAAGAAGTGCTCGACGATTTCATCCTGCACGGCGTTTCCCTGGACTCCCTGGTGAGCGGCCAACTGCTGCAGAGCATCTTCGTTCCCACCTCTCCCCTGCACGACGGAGCGGTGCTGATCAAGGACGGCCGGGTCGCCCGCGCCTCCTGTCATCTACCCCTCTCGGTGAGCCCTGATGTCCCCCAGCATTTCGGCACCCGTCACCGTGCCGGTCTCGGCCTGTCGGAGCGCTCTGATGCGGTGGTGGTAATCGTTTCGGAGGAGCGCGGCGAGGTCTCGCTGGCCCTGGGCGGCGAGTTGGAGAAGATGGGGTCGCAGGCCGAACTGCATGAAAAGCTTTCCTCATTGCTGCTCCCCCTGTCCCGGGAGTCGCAGCGGGTGGGGCTCAAGGCGCGGCTCTTTTCCAACTTCTGGCCCAAGCTCGCCGTCTTTGCCCTGGTTTTCATCTGCTGGTCGCTCATCACCTACCGGCAGGGAGCGATCCTTACCGTCACCGCACCCATCAAGTTCCATAACCTTCCCGACAATCTGACCATCTCCCCTCGCAGTTATCCGGAGGGGGTAGACCTCCAGCTGAAGGCGTTCTCCAATCTGGTCGCCTCTCCCAAGGACCTCGATGTCGTCATCGATCTCGATCTCTCGGGGGTCAAGGAGGGTGGCAATACCGTGGCGATCAGGAAGGAGGACATCAAGCTTCCTCCCGGCGTGGTCGTCACCAGCATGGAGCGTTCCAAAATCTGGTTCTCCACCGAACGTAAAACACGCAAGGAGAGTTCCAGGGTACGCTGACAAATTTCCTGCTGATTTCCTGCAGCCGCGCCAGGCGCTGGATTGCGGTTCGATCGCCCCTCCATGGCACCCCTTTTGCGGCGCCTCGACGGCCTTTGCCAGTATTTCTAGGCTATAAAAGCTTGACATTAGTAAAACAACCGTTATATAAATAGACCGGCCTATCTCTTTTTCTAAAACACATGAAGGAGGGTTCATGACATATAGACTGAAGCTGCTAGCCTTATGCCTTCTCGTCCTTTCCTTCCCTTCCCTCGCCTTAGCATCCAAGACCCATCACGTAAAGAAGAACGAAACCGTTTATAGCCTCGCCAAGAAGTACCACGTCACCGTCGAAGAACTCAAATCCGCCAACAATTTGGTCGGTAACAAGTTGAAGCCCCGCACGGTGCTGGTCATTCCTCCCCGCACGATCGCAGCCTCCTCCTCCGTCGCCTCCGGCGCCACCTACAAGGCGAAGAGGGGCGACAGCCTGGCCCGCATCGCCAAGAAGAGCGGCGTGTCGGTGGCCGAGCTCAAGAGGCTGAACGGTCTGAGCGGCAACAAGGTGAAGCCGGGCAAGGTGCTCGTTCTGAGGGAAGCCGCACCGGTGGAAGAGTCGCATCCCAAGGTGGCCAAGAAGCTGCAGCTTCGCCACGGCGACCTCTTCTCCGAGAAGGATTATGAGCAGAGCCTGCAGGAGCTGACCGAGGATATCACCGGGGAGCGGCAGGTGGACCTGAGGCAGAGCGCGGAGCTGAAGGTCGACAGCATCAAGGAACTGAAGAAATCGGCCTACGGTTTCCTGGGCACCCGTTACCGCTTCGGCGGCACCTCCCGCATCAGCGGCATCGACTGCTCCAGTTTCGTGCAGAAGGTGTTCCGTGAGCTCGAGGTTTCTCTCCCCCGCACCGCCCGCGAGCAGTTCGAGGTGGGCAAGGTGGTGGCCCCTGGCGACCTGCAGAAGGGTGATTTGATCTTCTTCAGCACCTACGCGTCCTACGCGTCCCACGTCGGGATCTACCTCGGCAACAACAAGATGATCCACGCCTCCTCCCGCGACCACCGGGTGGTCATCTCCCCCATGAACACCGCCTACTACCGCTCCCGGTTCTTGGGCGCCAAGCGGATCACCAAGGTGAACCCCGACGTCTTCAAGCTGGATGACCTGATCCTCGGTGTGGAAGAGGAGAACCCCGACGAGCTGCAGCAAAACGACACCCTGGGCATCGGCAGCAGCGTGAGCAACTAGTAAACCGTCGTAGCGACAACGAACCAACCAATCCGGCCCTTTTGGGGCCGGATTTTTTTTGTGTGCGCCCCAAGGGGGCGGTGTATTATCTGTATCCCCCTCTGCCAGCGCCCCCCTCCCTGCGGGAGAGGGCAGGGGTGAGGGAGGCCTCACATCTCCGTGCCAACTTCCCGTATCCTCTCCTGTCGCTAGAGTGGACGGTTGGAGGTGGTGGAAATGAGAAAACAGAGCTATCCTGCGAGTTACCATGAACCTTCTTCTGACCTACAAATGCCATCCTGAAGGCGCCTCCGATCCCTTCACCTCCCTGCTGCCGGCGGGACTCCTCACCCTGGACGCGGTTGCACGCAAAGCCGGCCACCAGGTGACCCTCGCCAACCTGTCCGCTCACTCCTGGCGGAAGGTGCGGGAGTTGATGAAGAAGCTCCGTCCTCAGGTGGTCGGCATCTCCCAGTTCACCCACAACCGGGAGGAATCGCTTGCGCTTGCCCGGCTGGCGAAGGAGCTGGACCCGCGCTGCTTCGTGGTGCTGGGCGGCCCGCATGCCACCCATTCCTGGCAAGAGATCCTCCCGGCGCATCCCGAGGTGGACGCAGTGGTGATCGGTGAGGGAGAGTCGACTCTGGTGGAGCTCCTGGAGATCTTGGGGGAGGGAGGGGATCTTGCCCAGGTGGCGGGCATCGCCCTCCTGAAGGACGGCAAGGCCGTGTGCGGACCGCCGCGCGCCCCCATCGGCGACCTGGATTCCCTGCCGCTCCCCGGGCTGGAGACCTCCCTGAGCTATGGGGTGGATTACCGGCGCCAGCTCGAGTTCGTGATCACCTCCCGCGGTTGCCCGGCGAGCTGCCTCTTCTGCTCCTCCCCGCTCTTCTGGGGGCGGGGTGTCCGCTTCCGTTCCCCTGCTTCGGTGGTGGGCGAGCTTCGCATGCTGAAGGAGCGCTACGGCCTGGTTTATTTCTCCTTCCGGGATGACACCTTCACGGCCGACAAGCGGCGGGTGCTGGAGATCTGCCGGTTGATGCGCGAACAGCAGCTGCACCTGGCCTGGAACTGCCAGTCCCGCGTCAATGCGGTCGACGAGGAGATGCTGGCCGCCATGAAGCTTGCCGGCTGCGAGTGCATCCAGTTCGGAGTCGAGTCGGGCTCCCCCGCCATGCTGAAGGCGCTCGGCAAGCGGATCCTTCCGGCCGACGTGGAGCGCGCCGCTGCGGCGGTGCGCAAGGTGGGGATCAACCTGTCGGTGTACCTGATCACCGGCATCCCGGGAGAGGGGGAGGAGGACCTGCGGCAGACCCTGCGGCTGATAGAGAAGATCAAGCCGCAGGACGGCCAGGTCTCCCCGCTGGTCTATTATCCGGGAACCCGGCTCTTCGACGACGCCGTGCACGAGCGGGTGGTCCCCTCCGACCTCTTCGAACGAAAAGAAGGTGAGGGCTTCCTGGTTCGCAAGGACCCCTTCGTGGAGCGGAGCCGGGAAACCATGCTGAAGACCTTGCTGCGGACCGGTCGCAAAGGGGCCTACCGGGCCGGGGACTTCGATCGGCAGCGGGCCTTGCTGGGCTACTGTTTCGTGACCGAGATGCTGGCCGGCGAAGCGCTGGAGCAGGATGACAACTGGCCGGGCGCCCTGGCGCTGTACAAGGGTATGCAGCGCAAGGAGCCGAAGAACCCGTGGGGATATCTGCTGGCAGGTGGGATGCAGGCGAGGATGGGGGAATTCTTTGCCGCCAGGGAGAGCTACGCGAAGGTGTTGACGCTCGTGCCGAACCACCTCCCCGCGCTGGTCGCCCTGGGGGAGATCGCCCTGGCGGAGGGCGATGCCGCCGCGGCGCGCAGGCATTTTAAGCAGGCCCTGAAGCTGGAGCCTTCCGACGAGTCCGCGCGCGAGGGGCTGGCTGCGGCAGGCGGCTGAAAGCCGGGGCCGGACGGCAGGTTCTCCATGGGGTGCTGTCCCCGGGAACTGTGAGCAAAAAAAAGGGTGCGGCCGTCAGGCTGCACCCTTTTTTTATCGACTGCCGAAAACGGCTTACTTGTTGACGGCGAGGCCCGGAGCGAAGATGATCTTGTCGAAGGTACGCTTGAGGGTCTTGCTCTGGAAGTTGATCATCGGCGGGGAGTCCGGGAATTCCACGGTGTCGCCCACTTTAACCGGGGTCTGCATGGCGGCGACCCACAGCTTCTGGCCGTTCTCGTCGACCTGGACATAGGTATACCCGCCGGAGTCCATGGTCTCGATTACCTTGCCTTTGTGGCCGGCACCGGGCTTGATCTCCTGCGGCTTCAGGCCGGCATGGGGATTGCCACCGGGGACCGCACCAGGGGCTGCACCGGGGGCTGCACCGGGCTGTCCTGCGGGTGCTGCCGCTTCGGGAGCGCCTGCCTGGGGTGCTTCTTCCTTCTTCTTGCAGCCAGCTGCTGCAATGGCAACGATTGCCAACATGACAACCAAAGTCTTCTTCACAGTGTCCTCCGAGTTGGATAAATTTAAGCTTTTAGCCGACGCACAAAATAGCACCGTTTTTCTGGCTTGACAATATAAAAATTCCTATGTCAATGGTCCGAGAGAATGGGATAATTGCGTGACTTCCCTCACCCCCGCCCCTCTCCCGGAGGGGGAGGGGGGAAAGGAGTCAGTTGCCGATCATGACCTCGCCGGTGTCGGTGATCAGCCGACCCGGCAGCTCAAAGACCCTCTTGAAGATGTTCAGCACCCCCTTGGCGAGGGTCTTGACCGGGATGGCCTTGACCTGCGGATCCTCGATCTTCCCCTTGGCCTCGAAGTAGGTGGTCACCAGCGAGTGCTCCTTGCCGGTCAGGATCCAGCCCACGATCGGTATCCTGCTCACCACCTTGTCCACCGTCTGCAGCGGCTGCACCCCGATCTTCAGGTCGAGCTCGTCGCGCACCATGTCCAGTTTGCCCACCGCGGAGAGGTTCATGGCGTTGCTGTCCAGGAAGAGGTTCTGGGTGGAAAGGGCGCCATCCCGGACGGCGAAGTCGCCGGTGATCTTGTTGTAGGGCATCCCCCCCGACACCATGTCCGGCAGCTTGAGCTTGAAGAGCTGCGACACGTTCAGGATGGAGAAGATCTTGGAGAGGGTGGCGAACTGCTTCAGGGTGCCATGCTCGATCTTCAGCGACACCGCTCCCAGTGCCGTTCTCTTCCAGTCGGCTGAGCTATCCCCCTTGGCGGTCAGGTCGCCCCGCAGGGTGAGGGTGCCGGTGATCTCCTGTTTCTTCACCCCCAGCATGTGGGCCACCTTCTCGGCGGAGGCCCGCTCAAGGTTCCAGCTCGCCTGGTAGCGGGTGGCGCCCGAGCCGAAATCTATGCGTACCTTGCCGGTGAGATCTCCCTCGGCGGTGGAGCATTCCAGGGGCTGCAGGTAGAGGATGTTCTCCTCCAGCATGACCACCGTCCTCAGCCGCTGGAAGGGGATATCCTTGGCCTTTCCTTCGGCTGCGAAGAGGTGGATCTTCCCGTTGAGAGTCGGGCCGCCGGCCGCGCCGGTGCTGCTCGCGCCGGTGCCGCTGCCACCTCCCGAAGAGCCGAACAGCGGGGTGATGTCTTCCAGCTCGAGGTGGGAGGCGGTGACCGCGAGATCCATGCGCGGGTGCTGCAGCTCCTGCAGGACCCCCTTCAGCTGCATCGTGCTGTGCCCGATGGTGCCGGAGAGGGCGCTGATCTGCAGGTAGTCCCTCTCCTTGTTGAAGGAGACGCTCCCCTGTACCCGGTCGATGTGCAGCGGCCCCCGTCCCCCGGTGAGCCCGAGGTCCGCCAGGTCCAGGGCCGGCGAGGTGAAGACCAAGGTGACGACCGGGCTCTTCAAGCCGCTCAGGGTGCCGTGCCCGCTGATGGTGGAGGAGCCCACCTTGGCGGTGAACTGCGAACTCTCCAGGTTCTCCCCGCCCACCTTCAGGGTGCCGTTGATGTCGGAGAGGGGCCGGACCTTGTCAGCCGCCTTGAGCGAGACGCCGGCAAAGCCCACCGTCCCTGACCAGCTCAAGCGATCGAGCCCCGGCCCGCTGCCGTGCAGCTGCGCCTGCAGCTTGCCGGCCGGGTGGAACCTCGCCAAAGCCGGCGTGAGGGGCGCGATATCTCCGCACTGGAACTGATTGGTCTTCAGGTCCAGACTCACCGGCCCGTCGTAGCCGCTCACCGAGGTGGCCGACAGCGCCAGGGAGGAGAGGCTGTAGTTGAGGGCAGTGATCCGGAAGTCCTGCTTTCCGAAGGTGACCTTGACGGAGACGGCGTTGGGGCGTCCCTGCGGCTTGCTGATCAGTTCCGGCAGCGTGTAGGCCACGGGGGTCAGATCGCCGGCGGCGGTGACGTTGTAGGCGGAGGTGCCCCCCTCGCCAGTCACCCGCAACAGCGCGCCGTCCCCGAAGTGGAAGCGGCGGTCCCGTTGCTTGCCCAGCACCCAGGCCGCTTCCTGCTGTTTGGCGCGCACATTGGCGGTGAACAGGTAGCGGCAGGGGGTGTCGAGGGGGTAGTCGGTGATGCGCCCCTCCAGCGCCATCGGAGAGCTGCCGAAGGTGCCGTGCATCCCCTTCAGGATGAAATCCTTACCGGCCAGGTACAGCTCCCCCTTGATGTCGCTGCAGACCGGGAAGCCGTTGCCGTAGGCGACCACCCCTTCCTCCACGTGCGCTTTTACGTAGAGGATGTCGTAGTTGTGGCCGCGCTCCATGTGCAGGATCTGGCTGACCGTGCCGTCCAGCCGCCCGTCTTCCAGCCGGTAGAAGCCGCCGGTGACCTTCTGCTCGATGAAGTCGGCGGTGTCTTTCACGATGATGCCGTAGGGGATGAACTGCCGGTACTCGCGCAGGTTGAAGCGGTTGGTGGTGGCCTTGGCGGTGATGCGCATGTCCTTGCCGTGCAGGTCGGAGAGCCGGCAGCTCCCCTGCACGGCCAAGCCGTCCACGTTCAGCTTCACATGGTCGAACTCCAGCTTCTTGTCGTTGAGCTCGATCTCGCAGGAGGCTTTCACCGATTTGGGGGTGAGCCTCGCGTGGAAGACCTTCGGGTAGTCCAGGTTCAGCCCGGTGATGCCGACCTCCGCCTTGCTCTTGAAGGCGGTGGGGCGCCCCTTGAAGGTCGCCTCCAGCGAGACGAGGCCCGCCAGGTTCTGGAAGGGGAGGAAGCGCCCGTAGTAGGGCCAGAAGTGCGCCGTGTCGAGGCCGCCGGTGCGTACCCGCCCGGTGATCTGGCAGCCGCTCCAGGGAGCACCCGCTTTGGGGAGCTTGGCCACCCCGGCCAGCAGGAGCGGCACCTTGCGGGCCCCCGCCATCAGCGAGCCTTTCACTTCGAAGTCGCAATCCTTGCCGCGGGTCAGCCGGCTCAGGTAGAGGTCGGTGTTGGACAGCTCGGTGACCACCGGGGTCGGGGCGACGGCGAGGTCGGTGAAGCGGACCTGCGCGTTCTCGAGCTGGATGGCGCCGATGCTTGGGGGAGCAGCAGCGGGAGTGGGGGGGGCGGCAGGAGTGAGGAGGTCGGCGATGTTGAAGACGCCGTCGCGGTCCCGGGAGAGCTGCAGCACCGGGCGCGCGAGCTGCATGCGGGCGAGCACGAACTCCTGGCGCAAAAGCGGCAGCAGGGCGATGCGGAGGGTCAGCCGGTCGGCCTTGACGAAATCGTCTACCCCGTTTTTCTCCTTGATGACGATGTCGTAGAAGGTGAAGGATGGGCCGAAGCGGAAGGAGAAGTCGCCGGAAGAGTAGCGGATGTCCCGCTTGAGGGCGCTTCTCACCTGCGCCACGATCTGCTCCTTGTAGGTGTCCAGGTCGAGGTAGCGAAGCGAGAGGCTGGCGCCGATCACCAGGATGGAGACGAGGGTCAGCAGGGTCGGCAACAGCCAGGTTCTAAGCTTTTTGCTCATGGGTATGGTGTCCGCGAGTCAGGTGAAAGACGCTTGCGCAGAAGGTAGTTTATTGCCCTTCGACAGGCTCAGGGCGAACGGCGCTGGTTGGATCCGTTCATGCTGGGTTGGGCCGTTCATGCTGAGCTTGTCGAAGCACGACTTTGAGTAGCATCAGAATCAATCCCCCCTCCCCCTTTTTATGGGAGCCGTTGCGGGGGCATTTTGCTAACCGGTAACGCTTTGCCGCTAGGCGGCGTCCGCCGGGAGCTCGATGATGAAGCGGCTCCCCCGGGGGGCGTTCTCCTTGGCCCTGATGAAGCCGTGGTGGTCGCTGATGATGGTGTTGACGATGGCCAGCCCCAGGCCGGTCCCGCTCTTCTTCCTGGAGAAGTAGGGCTCGAACAGCCGCGGCCGGTCCTCCGGGGAGATGCCGTGCCCGGTGTCGGCGACGGTGATGGTCGCCATCTTGAGCACCTTGTCGTAGGAGCTGGAGAGCTGGATCTCCCCCTCTCCCTCGATGGCGGCCACCGCGTTGTCCAACAGGTTGATCAGCACCCGCTTGATCTGGTCCCGGTCCAGCATGATGGGGGGCATCAGGTCGTCGGTGGAGAGCTGGAAGGCGATCCGGCGGTGCGCCTCGACGTAGAGGGTGAGCGCCTCCTTCAACAGGCCGTTCAGGTCGTTGGGGGATAGCACGGCGGCCGGCATGCGGGCGAAGTTGGAGAACTCGTCCACCAGACCCTTCAGTTCGTCGACCGACTTGATGATCATGTTGGTGCACTCGTCGAAGACCTTCTCCTCCCCCTCGAAGCGGGCGAGGTAGCGCT
>NZ_DATFBA010000274.1:0-6143 GCF_035254065.1 Geomonas sp. | reverse complement strand
GACGCCCTGGCGAGCGCGGCCACCGTCTGCGGGGTGAGCTGCCCCTGGAGCCCTTCCGCAGCCGCCGAGCGGACCAGCGGGGAGGGATCGTCCAGCGCCTTCAGCAGGACCGGCCACTTGCGTGGGTCCTGGCTGTTCGCCAGCAGACGGATCAGCGAGGTGGCAAAGACCTCGTCGCGCCCTTTGTCGGAGATATAGGCGAGCATCTCCGACAGCCTCTGCCAATCCCTCTTCCTTCCCGCTTCCACCAGTCCGGCCACCTTCAGCACCGGCTCCTGGTAATCCCTGCTCTTCCATTTCCTGACCAGGGCATCGGCCCATTGCGGGTCCCGCTCCGCGTGGCAAGCGGTGCAGGCGTTGGGCGACTTGAAGCGGATGGTCGCCGCGGGCAGGGGCGGGCGCATGGAATGGTCGCTTCGCTCCATGCGGGCGAACCCGGTCTTGGGCATGTGGCAGGAGATGCATTTGCCCCCTTCGCCGTCGGGGCGGTGATGGGTATGAGCCTGCGGGCTCTTCACCTTGTTTTCGTGACAGGGGAGGCAGGCCGCGTTGAAGTTCTCCTTGTGGAAGCGGTAGCGCCCGCTGGAGGTGTGGCAGTGCACGCAGTCGAGTTGCCCGCTCTTGGCGCAGGGGCTCATGGACCAGGAGGTGTGGGTGTAGTTTTCTCCGAGGTCTCTGCCGTCGGGAAAGAAGTCGGGGTTCTCCAGGGTGGCCAGGTCGAAATGGTCGAAGAAGCGGTCGCCGGGAGTGAAGGTCGCGGTCAACCTCTCCCCCTTGGCGTGGCAGGTTGCGCAGAGGTCGGTGCGCTGGGCATGGGTCATCTTCTTGGTGCTGATCAGGCGCAGCTCCGGCAGCGGTTGCCCCTTGGGGGTGTGCCGTGCCAGCTCGATATGCTCTGCGGCCGGGCCGTGGCAGGTCTCGCAGTTTATCCCCGACTCGGCCCAGGACGAGCGGTAGGTATCGGTTTCCGCCTGGTAGTTGGTGCTCATCTGGCTCACGTGACAGCCGTAGCAGGCGCCGTTGAAGGTCAACAGCGGGTCCTTCCAGGACACCGGCCGGTCGCTCGCCTCGGACAGATGCCGCAGGAAACTCGCCGTCGTCTCATACCAGCTCTTTTTCCTGGCGTCATAGGCAAGCGGCAGGACCTGCAGCCTCCCCCCGTCAAGCTCGGTCAGGAAGAAATAGACGTACTTTCCCCCCATCACGTGCTTTACCGGGTAGCGCTTTGTTTTTCCGGTTGAGGTTTCCACCACCGCGCCTTCTATGAGGTCGAAACGGTAGCCGAGGCCTTCCAACCGGATGTCGGCTGTCTGGGGAGCGAGGTTTTGGGCGGCGAACCCCGGGGAGTAGGGTTGCATGGCGAGCCCGTGGTGAGATGTCGACCAGAGTTGGTGGAATTTCGGATGGCATTCGCGACAGCTGGCCGAACCGGTGTAGCCGGCGGTAGCAGATGTCGCGGCAGATGCCAGTTGCTGTCCGGGAAGACCGGCCAGAAGAACGAAAGAGAGGGTTACCAGTGGGAGGGCCCGATTAAAAAAATTCAAATACACGCTCCATGGTTCATTGCAAAACAACTTTCGGACCGAAGAGACCGGCCACTTGTTCCAATTTCAGGTGTGGATGCTGCTGATTTCCGCGCCCCACGCGCGCGCAGATGGCCAAATGCGGGTGCTGTGACGCTTAATTAATTAAAGAGGTAATACAACAGCTTGATCCGTTGTCAAGTCGACCGGACGGTAAACTGGAAAATTCGGTCGGCTTGGGACGAAAGGGTGGCTGGCGGTATCGGTGGTGGTAACTCGAAAGTCTCCTTTTGGTACCCCGCTGAAAAGTCGAGGGGAAGCGTCATCAGCCTGATTCGCCTGCCCTGCTCCCCTCCCTAAGTCGATATTTCATCCCTTAGGTCTAAATCTCGTCTCCAGCTCCCCCCTCCCGTTGGCAGGGTCCTTAGGCCTCGTCAATCATTACCGCCGCTTATGCCGGCTGGCGGCTGGTTTCCCGCTTGGCACGCATCTAGAATCAAGGGTGAAGGATACCCTTGCCCCCCTCCGTCACGCTCCGGATTCCGAAGGCGATGTAAAGAGGGCAGGGGAGGATGGAGACAGAGGCGCAAAGGAGGTCGTCATGAAAAGCGAACAAGGAAAGCTGCGGATGCGAAAGCCGATCGCCTGCGCCATAGCCGTGGCGGTCCTGGCCGGCGTGGTGAGCGCCGGCGCGCAGGAGCCGATCGTCTATCCCGCCAAGGGGCAAAACGACGACAAGATGGAAAAGGACAAGTACTCCTGCTACAGCTGGGCGAAGAAGCAGACCGGCTTCGATCCCATGCAGGCGCCGACGGCGAGCGCACCTCCCCCGAAGGAGAAAGGGGGGGCCGTCAAGGGGGCTGCCGGGGGGGCCGCCGTGGGGGCGGTGGCCGGAGCCATCGGCGGTAACGCCGGCAAGGGGGCGGCCATCGGCGCGGCGACCGGAGGCATCATCGGCGGGGTGCGCAAAAGGCAGAGCCAGAAGGAACAGGCCAGCTACCAGCAGGACCAGCAGTCCCAGTACGCGAACCGGCGCGGCGAATACAACCGGGCCTGGGGCGCCTGCATGGAAGGGCGAGGCTACACCGTGAAGTAGCAGCGGCTCCCGGACGGCTGCACAACCCAAGAGGAGGATGTCATGGCAAGGATGTCAGCTTTACTGCTTGCGGCCGCGCTCCTGCTGCCAGCCATGGAGGTCAGGGCGGCGGAGGGGGATATCCGCACCTGTGCGTTGTCCAGGGCGATTGAATGCCTCCCCGACGAGGGGTGTGCCGAGTACAGCATCCAGGATGTGGAGCTGCCACGCTTCGTGCGGATCGACCTCAACTCCAAGACCATCACCTCCCTCGACAAGGAGGTGTCCCGCACCACCAAGATCGACACCGTGCAACGCCAGCAGGGGTTGACCGTCCTGCACGGGACCGAACAGCGCGCCTGGAGCATGGCCATCGGGGAGAATTCCGGTGAGCTTACCCTGACTGCTTCCGGGGATGGCGAAGGGATCGTGGTGTTCGGTTCCTGCATCACCCCCTGAAGTCGACCGTAGCCAGCGAATCTGCTCAAGGAGAAGCCGACATGAAAAAATACGCGCTCTTAGCAGTCATCATGCTCCTGCTGGCCGTGGCGGCGGCGCCCCGCCTCGCGCAGGCCTCCACCAAGGCCGAGATCAGCAACGACGCCAAGGCCGCTCTCGAGAACCTCTACGCCACGATCCCCGAGGCCAAGGCGCTGGGGAGCAAGGCCAAAGCGGTGCTGGTCTTTCCCAGCATCCTGAAAGGGGGGCTCATCATCGGCGGCCAGATCGGCGACGGCGCCCTTTTCAAGGACGGCAAGATCATCGGCTACTACCGCTCGGTGGCCGGTTCTTACGGGCTGCAGGCGGGCGTCCAGAAGTTCGGCTACGCCATGTTCTTCATGAACGAGAAGGCGCTCCAATATCTCAAGAAGAGCAAGGGGTGGGAACTGGGGATGGGGCCCAGCCTGGTGATCGTGGACAAGGAATCGGTGGCCGCCTTCGGCAAGAGCATGACCACCTCCACCCTCAAGGACGACATCTACGCCTTCATCTTCTCCCAGAAGGGGTTGATGGGGGGGCTCGGCCTGCAGGGATCGAAGATAACCAAGATACATCCGGATTAAATGAAGGAGCCAGTATGAAAGGCACATCGCTTTGCATGCGTGGAGTCGCTCTCCTGATCGCCTTGCTCTGCCTCTTCTCCCTGCCCGTCACAACCAAGGCGCAGGAGGGTGGCGCCCAGAAGCTTTCCAAGGGGGAACTCGCCCAGCTGTTGGCGCCCATCGCCCTCTACCCCGACGAACTGGTCTCCCAGATCCTGATGGCATCGACCTATCCCCTGGAGGTCGTCCAGGCCGACCGCTGGGCGAAAAGCCACAAGCAGAGCGCGGGAGATGTGCTGGCCAAGCAGTTGGAAAAGGAGCCCTGGGACCCCAGTGTGAAGTCGCTGGTGAACTTCCCGGAGGTGCTCGCCAAGATGAGCGAGAAGCTCGACCTCACCACCAAGATAGGGGACGCCTTCCTCTCCCAGCAGAAGGACGTGCTGGACACCATCCAGGAGCTCAGGCAAAAGGCGTACGAGGCGGGGAACCTGAAGAGCAGCAAGGAGCAGAAGGTGGTGGTGGAGAAGGAGACCATCATCATCCAGCCGGCCAACCCCCAGGTGGTCTACGTCCCCTCCTACAGCACGACCGTGGTCTACGGGGCCTGGCCCTATCCCGCCTATCCCCCCTATTACTACTACCCGCCTCCTCCGCCGGCCTATCCGGCCTACCACTTCGCGGCCGGCGTCGCGGTCGGCATGGCCTGGGGCTACGCCTGGGGACACTGCAACTGGAACAGCGGCCACGTGGATTACAACGTCAACCAGAACATAAACATCAACAACAACATCAACCGCAACAAGTACCAGGGCAACCGCGGTCAGGGGGGGCAAGGTGGGCAAGGGGGGAGATGGCAGCACAACCCCGAGCACAGAAAGGGTGTGGCCTATTCTGACCGCAAGACCGCCCAACAGTACGGGCAGTCCCCCGCCCGCTCCACGGAAGCAAGGCGTGACGCACGTGGCTACGGAGGCGGAGCGGGAGCGCGTCCCTCCACTGCTGACCGTGGCGCCCTCGGTTCTCGCCCTGGCGCTGGCCAGAGTCCTGGTGCCGGTGCCAGACCGGGTGCTACCCCGGGTAGCGGAGCCCGGCCAAGCGCGTCCACGCGGCCTACTACCGGCAGCGCGGCAGGCGCGGCAGGCGCGGGGCGTGGCGGCGGCTACGCTGGTGGGCGGGACACCGCCTTCAGCGGCGATTTCGGCAGCGGCAATGCGGCGCGTAGCGCGAGCCAGCGTGGCAGCGCCAGCCGGGCAAGCGGCGGCTTTGGCGGTGGCGGTGGTTACGGCGGTGGCGGCTTCGGCGGCGGACGCTCCGGCGGGTTCGGTGGCGGTGGTGGCAGGCGCAGGTGATGACCGTCAGCCAAGAGGGAGGCTTTAGCATGATGCTCAACACGTCCCGTAGATTGTCGCAGATTCTGCTCCTGCTGTCGGCGCTGCTTGCCGTCCTGTCGGTGGTGGTGCTGGCGCCGGAGGCAGCTACCAAGCAGGCCCAGAGGACCTTCGCTTCCCCCGAGGATGCCGCAAAGGGGCTGATCGCAGCGCTCAAAAACAGCGACGCCGGGGAACTCTCCTCTATCTTCGGTCCTGGTTCCCAGGCGGTGGTGGCTTCGGGCGACCCGGTTGCCGACCAGAGGAACCGGGAGCGCTTCGTCGCCCTGTACGACGAGAAAAACGGCCTCCAGGACGCCGGCGCCGGCAGGAAGGTGCTGGTGGTCGGCCCCGAGGACTACCCGTTCCCGATCCCCATCGTCGGCACGGACGGCTCCTGGCGCTTCGACCTGAAGGCTGGCCGGGAGGAGCTTTTGAACCGCCGGATCGGCCGCAACGAGCTGGAGGCGATCGAGGTCCTCTACGCCTACGTGGATGCCCAGCGAGATTACGCGACCGAAGACCGCGGGGGGCAGCGGATCCTGCAGTTCGCCCAGAAGATCCGCAGCACGCCGGGCAAGAAGGACGGGCTGTACTGGGAAGCCAGGGAAGGCGAGCCGGAGAGCCCCTTCGGGCCGCTGGCGGCGAAGGCGGACCGGGAAGGGTATAAGAAGTTGAAGACAGGGGGCACCCCCTTCCACGGCTACTTCTTCAGGATACTGAAGGCGCAGGGGAAGCACGCTCCCGGTGGTGCCTTCGACTACGTGGTCAACGGCAAGATGGTGCTCGGCTTCGCCATGGTGGCCTATCCCGCGCAGTACGGTTCCACCGGCGTGATGACCTTCATCGTGAACCAGGACGGCGCCGTGTACCAGAAGAACCTGGGGAAGAACACCAGCAAGGCCGCCCAGGCGATGAAGCTCTACGATCCCGACCCGACCTGGAAGAAGGTCCAGGCCGAGTGATCTCCCTGCCGTAGCGATCTCCTCCGAGGTAGGGGCAACTGCACGGTTGCCACCTCCTCGGGGGAAACGATCGCCAGGCTTCTCCCGCTCCGGAAATTTCCCGTCGTTTCTTTCCTTGTCCCCGTCCCATCACTCGTGCACGCTGGTCCTGGCCTTACCTGCCCCCCTCC
>NZ_DATFBA010000273.1:0-13984 GCF_035254065.1 Geomonas sp. | reverse complement strand
CATATTACTTAGTTGCAAAGGGCGCCATTTTTCATTATGATGCCCTGCTATACGTCGGCCGGAAGAACAGATAACGTTAATCTGCCGGTCTCGACGAGGAGGAGAGTGCATGGGTTTACTAGAAGGGAAAAAGGCCCTCATTTTCGGGGTCGCCAACGATAAGAGCATCGCCTGGGCAGTGGCCGAGGCTTACCGAAGAGAGGGAGCCGAAGTCGCCCTCGCCTACGCAGGCGAGGCGGTGGCCAAGCGGGTCATCCCGCTGGCCGAGAGCATCGGCGTCAGCCTGACCATCCCCTGCGACGTGCGCAGCGATGAGGATCTTGCAGCGCTCTTCGACCAGGTCGGCAAGGCCTGGGGAGGTCTCGACATCCTGGTCCACTCGGTCGCCTTCGCCAACAAGGACGAGCTGAAAGGCTCCTTCCTCAACACCACCCGCGAAGGGTTCGCCATGGCGCTCGACATCAGCGCCTACTCCCTGATCGCCATGTGCAAATACGCCGAGCCTCTGCTGGCCGGCAGAAACGGCAGCATCATCGCCATGACCTACTTGGGCGCCCAAAAGGTATTCCCCAACTACAACGTGATGGGAGTGGCCAAGGCAGCTCTGGAGGCGAGCGTCCGCTACCTCGCGGAGGCCATGGGCCCGGACGGCACCAGGGTCAACGCCATCTCGGCGGGACCGCTCAGGACGCTGGCCTCGGCAGGCGTGGGCGGTTTCAACCAGATCGCCGGCCACGTGGCGGGCAAGGCACCGCTCAGACGCAACATCAGCCAGGAGGAAGTGGCCAACGCCGCGCTCTACCTGGGGAGTGACCTCGCGGCCGGGGTCACCGGCGAAGTGCACTTCGTCGACAGCGGCTACAACATCATCGGATTGTAGTATCCTGAAACAGTCGAACCATTAAGCTGCCCGGAGGACCACCATCAAACAACCGCACGGCAATCTGACAGGACTCAAGCCAAGCCAGGTGCAGAGGCTGGAGAGGCTCTACCGCCGCAGGGTCAGCCCGGGCGAGGTGATCTCTCTGGAAGTTGCCAGGGAACTGGCCGAGATCTCTCTGGAGATCCGGCGCCAGCTCGGCATCCTGATCAGCAGGATCGGTGAGATTGCCTACGTGGTGGTCGGCGACGAACGGGCGCTGTTGATCCCGTCCCTGGACGATTACCCCCTCGGGCGACGCCTCGTGCGGGGGGTGCGCCTGGTCCATACCCACCTGAAGGGAGAGACCCTCTCCGACGACGACCTGACCGACCTCTCCCTTTTGCGCCTCGACATGATCGCGGCGCTGCAGCTCACCCAGAACCCGGACCGCTTCTCGATCCAGACCGCCGCGCTGGTCCCGCACCGGGAGAACGGACCTCCCTACCAGGTGGAGCCATCCCTCCCCTTCAACCGCTACGACCTCGACTTCCGCGCCTTCATCGAAACGCTGGAGTACTCCCTGGAGAAGGGACTGCAGGACGGGCGCGCCGTCTCCACCGGGCAGGAGCGCGGCATCCTCGTCTCGGTCACCCAGAAGACCCTGGAGGAGGCGACGGACTCCATGGAGGAGCTGAAGGAACTGGCCAGGACGGCAGGGGTGGGGGTGCTGGATACCTTCATCCAGCGGCCCAAGGAATTCAACCCGCGCTACCTGATGGGGGAAGGGAAGATCCGCGAGGTGCTCATCAAGGCGCTCCAGCTGGGTGCCACCATGCTGGTCTTCGACCAGGAGCTTTCTCCCGCCCAGGTCCGCTCCATCTCCGAGCTTTCCGAGTTGAAGGTCATCGACCGCAGCCAGCTGATACTGGACATCTTCGCCCGGCGCGCCACCACCCAGGACGGCAAGGTCCAGGTGGAACTGGCCCAGCTGAAATACCTGCTCCCCAGGCTGATCGGGCGCGGCGTGCAGATGTCCCGGCTCATGGGGGGGATCGGCGGGCGCGGCCCCGGCGAGACGAAGCTGGAGATCGACCGGCGTCGTATCCGCGACCGCATCGCGCACCTGGAGCGGGAGCTGAAGGAGCTGTCGAACGGCCGCTACCAGCGCCGCCAGAAGAGGGTGAAGGCAGGCATCCCTATCATCTCCATCGTCGGCTACACCAATGCCGGGAAATCGACGCTGCTCAACACGCTCACCAAGAGCGAGGTGTTCACCGAGAACCTGCTCTTCGCCACCCTGGACACCTCATCCCGCAGGCTCCGCTTCCCCAGGGACCACGAGGTGATCATCACCGACACGGTCGGCTTCATCCGCAGCCTGCCGAAGTCGCTACTTGGCGCGTTCAAGGCGACCTTGGAGGAGCTGAAGGACGCCGACATCCTCATCCACCTGGTCGACTGCGCCAATCCGCGCTTCGAGGAACAGATCCACGAGGTGGACGCTATCCTGGCGGAGTTGGGGCTTGCCGACAAGCGAAGGCTGCTGGTGTTCAACAAGGCCGACCAGTTGCCCGCTCTCAAAAAGAGCGACCCGCTCGCCTTTATGAAGGTACGCCAGGCCACCAGGAAGTACGGCGCCATCACGGTGAGCGCCAATGACCGCAAGAGCCTGGAGCCGCTCCTGACAGAGCTGCAGCAGCGCTTCTGGCAGGACGTCCCCGATTACCAGGCGGTGATCCTCGACCAGCATTTCGAGGAGTAGCCTGTGTAAGGCACCCTCACCCGGCCTTCGGCCACCCTCTCCCCTGAAGGGGCGAGGGTATCGACACAGTTTAGGAAACAAAAAAGACCTCACTTCATGAATCCCATTGATCACCAAGCTGCAATCATTTATTTCCTCGATCTGTTAGGCACCGTCGCTTTCGCCGCCTCCGGTGCGCTGGCGGGTGTGCGCCGCCGCATGGACCTTCTGGGGGTCATCGTACTTGGCATCGTGACCGCCACCGGCGGCGGCGTGATGCGCGACGTGCTGCTGAACGACACCCCCCCCTTTTGCTTCAAGAACGAGCTGTACCTCTACCTGGCTGTCGCCGCTTCGGTGGTGGTTTTCCTGACGCCGCGAAGCTTCGAGAGGATGAACCGGGCCATGCTGCTTTTGGACGCGCTCGGCCTGGGCACCTTCCTGGTCATCGGCACCTCCAAGGCGCTCTCCTTTCACCTTGGCTACCTGGGGGCAGTCATCATGGGGGTCATGACCGCCACCTGCGGGGGATTGGTGCGCGACCTTTTGAGCAACGAGATTCCGCTCATCCTGCAGCGCGAGATTTACGCCTCCGCCTGCGTTGTCGGGGGCTCGCTCCTCTTTTGCCTGCACCAGGCCGCGGTAGCTTCCTCCATCAGCCTCACCGTCTCCGCCGTGACCGTCATCGCCATCAGGTGTGCGGCGCTGATGAAGGGGTGGCAGCTGCCAAGACGGCACATCCACGCCGCTCCCCCGTTGCAACCTGACAAGTAGCAATCCGGGGAGCCGGCACCTTCGCGCCCTCCCCTTCCACGCCACTGCACTCCACTCGCCGCTTCCCACCCGACTCTTATCCTCACCATCACTGCTAAAGGGTTGAAGGAGGTTCCACAATGCCGAAAACGAGCGCCGGCCTGCTGATGTACCGCCTCAGAGATCACCAGCTGGAACTCTTCCTGGTCCATCCCGGCGGACCCCTTTGGGCCAAGAAGGACCTCGGCTCCTGGTCGATCCCCAAGGGGGAATACACCAGCGGCGAGGACGCCTTCGAGGTTGCCAGGCGGGAGTTTCAGGAGGAGACGGGATTCCAGGCCGAAGGGGAATTCCGGGAGCTCAACCTGGTGAAACAGCCGGGGGGGAAGCAGGTCAGGGCGTGGGCGGTGGAAGGTGACTGCGATGCCGGCGCCATCACCAGCAATCTCTTCACCATGGAATGGCCGCCCAAGTCGGGACGGCAGGCGGAATTCCCGGAGGTTGATCGGGCGGGATGGTTCGGGGTCGAGCAGGCGAAGGAGAAGATTCTGCAGGGACAGTTGCCGTTTATCGGGGAGCTCTGCCGGTTACTGGGATTCGAGGATTAACCACTTCCCCCTCGCCCCGGCTTAATAATCACCCTTCCCGGCTGGTCGATCACCCCTTCCACCTTGCTTTCCATCTCCAGAAATAACGAGGTCACCATCAGGTTGGTCAGCAGGTGACTGCTGATGCGGGAGGTGGTGAAAACGGAGGGAGCGTCGGCCTGCCCCAAGTACAGCACCAGTTGGTCGGCCAGGTGCGGGTCCACCGGCATGCCTGTCCTGTGATGGGCCAGCAGTTCACCGGCCGCCTCCTCACCCACACGCTCGGCCGGCTTACCGCGTTCGCCCAACACCGTGAACCCTGTCACGACATGATCATACTCGGCCTTCAGGAAGATAAAGGTCCCCTGCCCGTATATCTTCAACTCCTGGATTTCCACCTCCATCGGCAACTCCCTTCCCAATTCCGCTCTCAAGATGGTGAGGGCAGCATGCGCCTCGCGCTCGGCGATGTGGCGCGGCAGGTTTCCGACGGCGGCATAACCGCTGACCCGCAGCAGCTTGCCGCGCTCTTCCAGATGAAGGGGAAGCAGGCGGCTAGCCGGTTGGACTCGACAGCCGACCCGACCGCCTCCCTTGGGGTAGAAACCGCAGGACTCCAGGGTGAAGTCGACCATGCCTCCCAGGCGGGCGAGGGCCGGAGCGAAGACCTCGGCGAGATAGTGCCAGGAGGGGCTGAATGGGACGTGGGTGCCGCCGATCAGCCTGAGGCGGCTGGTCCCGGCGGACTTGACCAGGGGAGGAATGATGGTCTGCAGGACCAGCGGTGTGGAGCCTGCCGTGCCGATGTCGAACTCGTAATTGCCGGCGCTGACCGGGCCGGGAACGAAGAGGAGCTCCTGGGAGCCGAGCACCTCCCCGGAGAGTTCGGCGGCGGCGATGCGGGCGGCGGCCTGCACCGCCACCAGGTGCTGGCGCATGAGTCCCGGCTTGGAACGGGACTTCCGGATGTTCCGGATCCGGAAAGCTTTGCCGGTGATGCAGGCGAGGCTCAGCGCGGTGCGCAGTATCTGCCCTCCCCCCTCTCCCTGGCCGCCGTCGATTTCGATCAATGACTTGCTCATGGTTTTCCGGATCGCTCCTTCCGCTCCTCCTCCCTAGCCCTCCCCCTTCGGGAGAGGGGAGTGTCTGACTTGCCCTCCTGTGTCAGACTTGCTCCTCCTCCCGGAGGGGGGAGGCCGGGTGGGGGGACACTGCCACCATTAGCTGGGCTGCATCCTTGCTGGACGATTGGCCCCCCCCTCCCTAACCCTCCCCCTTCGGGAGAGGGGAGTGTCGGACGGGCTGAGCGGTTGAAGGTGAGAGGGATGCGCCCTGTTCAGTACAGGAACATCGGCTTGCCGAGTACGTGGCGTACCTTGGGACGATACTGCTCACAGTCGTACAGTTCCGTCACGTCTACCCGCTTCACTCCCTGCATGATGGAACTGATCGGGATGTGGCAGTAGGTGCCACCCTGCAAGGCGACCATGCGGCCGGACATCCCTTCCGCTATCAGATCCATCGCCATGTTCGCGTAGTTGAAGGCAACCATTAAGTCGAGGGAGTCCGGTGCGCCGCTGCGCATGAGGTAGGAGAGCTGCTGGTAGATGATGTGGGAGCCGGTCAGCTGCTTGATTGCCTCGCTGACCACTACGCCGATGCCCCCTAATTTCTTATGACCGTAGGCGTCCTCCTGCCCGTACTCCACGACCTGCCCCCCGATCATGGAGGCCCCTTCCGATACGGTCACCATGGCATAGTTGCTCTTGTTGCCGCGCTTGTCCTCGCGCAAGAAGGCGCAGAGCTTTTCGACGTCGAAGGGTACTTCGGAGATGAGAGCACGGTCCACGCCGGCGAGGTAGGCCGAGATCAGCGAGGTCTCGCCGGAGTTGCGGCCGAACAGCTCGACCACGGCGATCCGCTCATGGGACCCTGCGCTGGTTCGCAGGTTGTGAATGAAGTTTACGCTGCGGGTGACCGCGGTGGAGAACCCGATGCAGTAATCGGTGCCGAAAACGTCGTTGTCCATGGTCTTCGGGATAGCCACCACCGGGAACCCCTCGCGGTGCAGCCTCTCTGCATAGCTCAGCGTGTCGTCGCCACCGATCGGGATCAGTGCGTCGATGCCGAGATGATCGAGGGTGGCCAGCACGTGCTGGGTGAAATCATGGGTCCCGGAGGCCGAGGCCTGAACGGTGAAATCCTGCAGGAAGGAGGGGACATCGGCGCCGGCCACCTTCCCCGGATTGGTGCGGCTGGTATGGAGGAAAGTGCCACCGGTGCGGTCGACGGTACGGACCGTCTGCCGGTCGAGCGGCATGATGTACTTCTCCCTCGCCTCCGGGTCATCCCGATTGAAGTTGAGTAGCCCGCCCCAGCCCCGCCTGATCCCCACCACCTTGTAGCCGTTATCCGCCGCCCGGTTCACCAGGGTCTTCAAAGCCGGGTTGAGCCCCGGCACATCACCGCCCCCCGTCAGCACACCTACCGTCTTTTGCCTTTCGAACATGAGAAGCTCCTTTGTAGTGAGAGCACCAGAGATTAATTAACGCACATCATTATAGCCGAGGGGAGTGCCATTTCAATGTTGGGTACGCCATCCACGGAGAGGCCCGGTTCCCCTCCCTAGCCCTCCCCCTTCGGGAGAGGGGACTGTCGGACCCATCGTCGACGAGGCCGCAGTCCAGGAGAGGGGACTGTAGAGATGGAATCAAGATCGCTACTTCTTGGGGATGTTGTGCTGGAGCAAGAAGGAGGTGATCTCTTGCGCTTCGAGGGGGCGGGCGAAATAGTAGCCTTGCATGTACCGGCAGTCGATGGAGGAGAGGAATTCCTTCTGCGCTTCCGACTCCACCCCCTCGGCGATGGCGTCCATATGCAGACACTTGGCCATGAACATGATGGTGGTGGCGATCGCCGCATCGTCGGAGGAGGTGACCACGTCGTTCACGAAGGAGCGGTCAATCTTCAAGGCCTGGAAATGATAGTGCTTCAGCGAGGAAAGCGACGAATAGCCGGTGCCGAAGTCGTCGATCTGCACGTTCACCCCCATCCGGTGCAGGCGCTCCAACACCTCCAGCGACTCGGACTCGTACAGCATGAGGGATTCTTCGGTGATCTCCAGGGTGAGCCGGTCCGGCGGCAGGCCTCCCGCGTGCAGCGCATTCTCGATCACCTGCTCCAGCTCGTCCTGGGTGAAAATGGAAGGGGACATGTTGACGGCGACATTGATGTCGAGCCCCTCCTTTCGATACCACTCCGCCCCCTGCCGGCAGGCCTCTTTCAGTACCCACTGGGTCATCGGCCACATAAGCCCCGCCTTTTCCGCCAGCGGGACGAAACGCTTGGGTAGCAGCACGCCAAGGTGCGGGTGCCTCCAACGCACCAGCGCCTCAACACCGATCACGCGCATGGAGACCGCGTCCAGCTTGGGCTGGTAGACCAGGAACAGCTCGTCGCTGGTGATGGCCCGTAACAACCCCTGTTCCAGCTGGATACGGATATCCCGCTCCTCCTGCCATTCGCCTCCATAGAAGCAGAAGGTGGAGCGCCCCTGCTGCTTGGCCTGGTTGAGGGCGAGGTCCGCCATTTTGAAGAGCTGCATCGCCTCTTCACCATCGGAGGGGTACAGGGCGATGCCGATGCTGGCGCTGGTCTTGATCTTACTACCATCGATGACGAAGGGCTTGGATAGGGTGTCCAGAATGCGCTGGGCAACCACCCCCGGGCCGTTGATCCCCTCCGGCTTGCGCAAGAGGAGCGCGAACTCGTCCCCCCCCACCCTCGCCACCACGTCCTCACCGCGCCGCGCGCAGCACTCGGCAAGCCTGCGCCCGGTATCCACCAGCAAGGCATCGCCCGCCAGATGCCCCCGCTTGTCGTTGACCGTCTTGAAGCGGTCCAAGTCGAGAAAGAGCACGGCGAGCATCTCGTGGTGGCGCTTCGCGTACTCCACGCTTTGCAGCAGGAACTCGTCGAAGGCCTGCCGGTTGTACAGCCCGGTCAGTGCATCGCGGGAGGCCTGCTCGCGTATCCGCTGCTCGCTCGCCAGGTGCCGCGCCTGACTGATGGAGCTCAACCAGTACACGATGGCCCCCATGCTGAAGACGCCGAGCAGGTCCAAAACCAGCGACGCGAGATCGCGCAGTTCGGGACGGTTGGCGAAAGCTGTGTCGAAGAAGAGACCGGCCAGGAAGAGCCAGCAGAGGCCCAAGAAGAGATAGACGGCAGTGATGGCTGCGGGGGACAGGCGGCCTATCCAGTGGAAGAGTTTGGATATCGTGCCATTGGACATCTGTCCCCCCAGCCGCCGGAGGAAAGGGGTCATCCGGCCTGCGGGATGCCCCGTTGCGTGGAAAGATTTTTGGCTGGCAACCTGAAGACATCGCCAAGCCCGCACCGGAACTTCCTTGGTCGGCACGGGCTTGGCGGAGGGCTCGCGGATAAAGTGCTCAGTACCCTCTCTCTATGACGTCATCCACCCAGGAGAGGGCGGCGGCGGTGGTCGGAAAGCCGATAGTGGAGGTGAGGGCAAGGACGGCATGGCGGATTTCATCTGGAGTGGCGCCGGCTTCCAGCGCGCGGATGGTGTGACTGTGGGTGGAACCGTGCGACCTGATGGCAGCCGAAGCGGCCAACTGGATCAGGTGCAGGGTCTTCTTATCGAGAGGCCCGGCGGACTGCGCCGCGGCACGCAGGTTTTCAACAGCCGCGATCACCTCACCGTGCCGCTCTTTCAACTCCAGGTAATGCTCATGCGGTACCCTTGGCATACGTACCTCCTTTTCATGTGCCTGCGTCTCGGCGGAACCTCATCGGAACCGACCGTTAAAGTCTAACCGTTTTCCCGATTCAGGCAACACCAGGAGATAGTCCGGGCTTCAGGGCATATAGTAGGTGATTTCGTGATGCCCCACCACCAGGTGCAAGTCAATAAGTGATGGACGCTCGCAGCTAGCGCACCCCCACGCGGCGAGGAGATCCGCGGCGTGGTCCCGGCAGATCGGGGTGAAGAAGAGCGTCACCACTCCGTCCATCTCTCGCTTGAACAGCGCCATGGTCCTCGGCCCTTTGGCCGCGGCGAACGCCCCTTCGAAGGCCTCCTTACATTCTTCCAGTTTTCCTTGCGCCACCTGCTCGGCAGTCAGCGTCAGACAATACCAGTTCAAAGTTCCACCTCCGTAGGTTGATAGATATGAGAGACCTTCAGGTCAGCCACTTCCCGGCACAACCGCTCCAGATTGCCACCCGGCGCAACCCAAGCGACCACCGCCTCATCGGCCATCTCCACCATGAGCCGGTTCCTATGGTAGCAGGAATCCTCGCAGGCATGGGTAACACTTTCCGCGTAGCGGGTGACGATCAACAGCCGGCCGGCGTCGATGCCCTTCATGACCACCGGTTCGATGTTCTTCATGATCCCCCTGGCCAGCGCGATCACGATCGGCTGGCTTCCCTCCAGCAGGCGATAAAGGACCTCCCGTTCCACGCGGGAGTGGTACCCGGAGATCACGCAGGTCCCCTGCTCGCACTGGGCAGCGGCCCAAGCGAGCGAGGCTTCCTGCGCGGCGGGGGGACAGGTGCGCGAGCAGAGGAAGGCAACCTTGTAGAGGTCGAGCAGCTGAAGATTGCCGAGGGTATGAAGGGGTGCCGTACTCCTCACGGAGGACTCCCGGGGTGCAGCAGGTTTGGCATTGACCACCATGACAGAGCGATATGCTACTATGTCATTGGCGGGCCTTGCCACACTAGAGAGTACCCAATTGGACCTCCACTGGCAATTTTGGATTCTTATGACAGGAAGGCGGCGCCGTCTCAACCTGAAAACGAGGAGCTACAGGAAGTGACTATGGAAACGAAGTGGAAAGTGCGGCAAGGGTTGGGATGGCGTTACCGGGCGAGGCTGGCTGCCCCCCTTTTCCCCCTGCTGCTCGTTTTGCTGCTCGCCTCCCCCGCCCTCGCCTGGAACGACCTGACTCACATGGCGGTGGTAAGAGCGGCGGGGCTGGGGGACTTCGCCTATCTCGCGGTAGGTGCCGACATGGCCAAGGAGAAATCGGGCGGGCACGAAGAGGGAAACCACTACCGCGACAACGAGCGAGGGACGGTGGTGACGGCGGACATGGTCCTCGACCAGGTGGCGGATTATAACTGTCGCTGCAAGGGCCAGGGGCAGTTGTACGGCGCCATCATCGCCGCCTTGGACAAGCACCTGGAGAGAAAGAGCGAGAACAAGTACGCCCGCTACCCGTTGGGGTACGCGCTTCACTACCTCGGCGATCTCTCGATGCCGCTGCACAACATGGTGTACGACGACTTCAACAAGGCGAACCATGCCGCCAACGACGGCGTGGTGGAAGCGGGGGAGAGCGGATCAACCGACGAGATGGTGGCGAAAATCGCGCGGAACATCCAGCAGAGGATGAAGTCGGTACCGGCTTACCGGCTCCCTTTGGCCAGGGAGGGGTTGGCGAAGTTCAACCTGGCGGTGGCGCAGAAGGTGGCGGAGATTGCCAACCGGGCGATGGCCCTCGGTTTCGCGATGCATGACGCCGATCCGCCCAGACCGCTGATGACCCGCGAGGAGGCGTATCGCCAGCTCGCGGAAAGCGCGGTGCTAATCAAGGCTGTGTACGCTGCCATGCAGTAAGTCAAAGACGTTTAAGTCAAAGGCAGTTACCACGAAAGACACGAAAAACACGAAAGAAGGCAAAGAAGAAGAAAAGCCACTGCCGTACCTTCCCTCACCCCGCCCCTCTCCCCTGAAGGGGCGAGGGAGTACTACCTGCCTTTTCTTCCTGAATAGCTTTTTTTCGTGTCTTTCGTGTCTTTCCTGGTGAAAAAAGGTTTTACCGTGTCGGCACCGGGTTGGCGTATCCCGCACAACTGCCGCGCAGCTGCTCGTGGATGGTGTCCAGCATCTCCCGCTCGTCCTTAATCCCGGCTGCCGCCCTCAGGTTCAACGCCAGCGGCAAAAGCCCCAAAAGCAGGTTGCGGAGATTTCCGCACCCCTCACCGCCTCCCATTACCTCGATGATTTTCTTATTGAGCCCTTTGCCGATCGTGAAACCGACCAAGCCTGACAGGCGGGCGTGAACATTCTGGCAATCGGTGGTCGGGCACTTGCGGAATTCGACTCCGGCCGCGAGGATTTCCATGGTTTCGGGATTGACCGTTATGTTGAGTTCGACATCATGGAAACGATCGCGCATCAGTGCGGTCAGCGTCGCCTCCTTATCACTGCGCTTCAGCAGCTTATACGA
This sequence comes from Geomonas sp., assembly GCF_035254065.1. Classification (GTDB taxonomy): domain Bacteria; phylum Desulfobacterota; class Desulfuromonadia; order Geobacterales; family Geobacteraceae; genus Geomonas. Next base: position 2,779 of record NZ_DATFBA010000273.1, on the reverse strand, counting down.
AATGTCCCTCTGGAAATCTTCCATGGTGTTCAATTGCGACATCTTTACGTCCTCTTTCTTTCATTACCCTTTAGAACAGCGGGCTCACAAAAAAACTCACGTGAGATATGACACGATTATACGGTTTCACGACAAACAGCAATAAAAAAAGGCATCCATCTCGCGGGGGGGTGGATGCCTTTTCGGTGCTGTGGAACTCCGCCTTAGTCAGCCCCGCCGTCGCTCTCCATCTTGAGCAAGAACTTCTGGAACTTGGCCTCCCTTTTGGCCTGCAAGCCCTTGTAGGTGTTCAGCTGGTCGGGTGTCAAAAGCGCGAGGAATTTCCTGGTGTTCTGTGCCTTCTGCAGGGCGAGGTTGGTCTCTGCGGTAGCGACCGCGGCGGCCTGAGTCTGAATGGCGGACTGATCAGCGCTGCCGGAGGCCACCATGGTACGGAGCTGGTGCTTGGCCGTGATCATGTTCACGAGCAGCGGCTTCATGGTCTCGCGGTTGGACTTGAACATCACCTGCGCCTGAACCTTCTGCTGGTCGGTAAGATGCAGGGCCTTTACCATTTTCCTAAAGCCGTGGCGGCGGAAGTGCCCGTGGCCTTCACCGCGGAACCCTTCGTGAACCGCGGCCCCCTCGCGAGCTGCCGGAGCGGTTTCGTCGGCAAGGGCCAGCCCGCTCCCGCTAGCGGCGGTGGAGACAAGGCAACCTAAAAGCAGCAGCATTTTTACTTTGTTTCGCATCGCTTCCTCCTGTTACTTCGTTTCGTTGTTAACCTCTGAAATGAAAGATACGAGGTCAATGTGAAGGAAATTAGGAGGAATTGTGAAAAAGAGATCATCATTGACAGAGGCCGGCAATAGTCCTATATATCCAGCCAGTCACAGGCAGCCATCATCATAGGGAGGATCGCACATGACAAGCACAGGCAAAAATCACAGCGTCGAACACATAGGGCCGCTTGACTCACTGCTGGAGCGAGACTTCATGGGTTTTCACGGCAAGTACTTTCTTGGCCGGGAACTCGGCCTCACCGGCTGCGAGGTATCCCTCAACCGCTTGCCGGCGGGGAAAGGGATGCCCTTCGTCCACTCCCACAAGAAGAACGAGGAGCTGTACATCGTGCTGAGGGGGAGCGGAACCTTCTTCGTGGACGGCGAGGAGTTCCCCATCCAGGAGGGAAGCGTGATACGGGTGGCCCCGGCAGGCGAGCGAGCCTGGAAAGCGGGGGACGAGGACCTCTACTTCATCTGCATCCAGGCGGAGGCGGGGAGCTTGAGCCAAGCCACCCTGGAGGACGGCACCAGGCTGGAGACCAAGACGTCCTGGATGAAGAAATAACAGGCTCCCTGTCCTGTGGAAGGGAGCTCTGCACTTACTTATTACCGGCTGCCGCAGCCAGCGCGACCGCCAATTCTTCCAGCGCAGCCGATTGAGCCAGACCGCTGATGAAGCGCCCAGGGATTCCGCTCCGCCCCACCTGCGCACCGACCAAGGCGCCGGTCAGCATGGCGCGCGCCTGGTTCTGGCCACCGCCGTTGATCGCGTTCAGGACCGCCGACTCGAAGTCGTCCCGGAAGCGGGCGGCCAGGTAGTAGGTGGCCGGCAGGATATGGTAGATGGCGCATGGCATGCCGTACACCAGGGAAACCTTCCAGGCCGGCTCGATGCGTATCTCGGGGTCGGCAGCGGCAGCCGCCATGAAGGAAGGTGTGAGAAGGGCATCGGGCGAGGCGAAGCGCCCTGCCCGCGGCGGATCGGAGTCGCCGGGACGCGGAGGGGCAAGACCTTCCCGCGTTACCGCGTGAAAGGGAAGTTCTCCCGTGCTCACCAGCTTCATGAGCTTGCCGGAGAGCCGCTCATCCAGCGGATGGCCCTGAACCAGCATGCCCAGCACGGAGCAGAAGGCGACCGTCATGGAGACCACGGTATCGTCACTCTGGGTGAGGACGGTGTTGCTCGCCACCGCCCGGGCCAGTTGGTCCGGCTCCTGCGCGTAGCGGACCGCTATCGCCAGCGCCCGTTCGATCGCCTCGGTGGTGTCGGCATGCCCCCCGGTCCTCTCCCAGGGGAGCTGTTGTTGCACGCGGCGGCGCCAGGCCTCCCGGATGGACTGACTGGTGTACCCTCCCGGGCCCTTCACCGGAGTGCCGTCCAGCAGCGGGAACAGATCGTTGTCCAGGCGACGGCAGAAATCGGCCTCGTCGTACCCCCCCTTTTTTACCAGTGATTCCAGGGTCAGCCGCAGGATGAATCCCGGCTGTGAGGATTCACCCGCCTTGAGCCCTTCGTGATAGCGCCCCGCTTTAGGAGCGGTGTAGCCGTTGATCCATTCGCCATAATTTCTGCGTAACTCGCCCAGATCGTAGTACCAGTGTGGACCGACTCCCAGTGCTTCCCCGATGAAAGCGCCCATGATGGCTCCGACCGCCCGCTCTTCTGTGGTGAGATGTGCCATGACCCGCATCCTCCTTCATGAGACAGGTTTCTGCCACCAGTGTACTCCATATTGTTGTTGAAATGGTGCAGTGTGTTCTGTATGGTGCCTTGGCAAACGGCAAGGATTTAACTGACAGGGAAGGGGATTTGAATGGAAAAACTGGACGAGGCGTTGGTCGACCTGCGCCAAAATTTGAGAGACTACAAGAAGCAGTCGGCCTTTTACGACCTCTTTCTTAACGCCGCCTTCTTCGTCCCGGTCCTGGAGCCCCCCAGGGCTAAGGAAGCCGGCGACTCTAACGATGACGGAACCAGGGCAGTGGTCCCCATGGTGATCGAAGCGGAAGGAAAC
>NZ_DATFBA010000272.1:0-6327 GCF_035254065.1 Geomonas sp. | reverse complement strand
CGAAGAAGGTGATGCCGCGATCGATCGCCTTGGCTATAAGCTCGATCATTTCCTTCCGGTCCGGGACCTTCCCGTAAGCCATGCTCATCCCCATGCAGCCGAGCCCGAGGGCCGAGACCTCCAGACCGCTATTCCCCAATTCCCGTTTCTTCATGGTGTCCTCCGTTACCTTTTTATCGAAGCTTTATAGTCACCCTTGGATCGCTTTCTCGTAAATCAGAAGGCAGCCCGAAGGATCTGCAGCACCTCGACCTTATCGAGTGGGGCCAGGATGCCTAGTTTTCCGTTTTCCACAGCTTTCTCTGCCATCGCTTCCAGGTCTTCTTCCTTGACGCCTGCCTTCCGGAGGTTCGCCGGCATCTTGATCCCCGAGTAAAATGCTTCCAGCTTCTTAACGCCTTCTCCTGCCGCTTTGGCATCGTCCCCCTCACGGACCTCCATGACATTGCGGGCGAATTTAGCGAAGATCGACAGGTGCTCAGGAGCGGTACTCATGGTGTGCCGCATCCAGGCAGGCGTCAGTAGCGCAAGGGTGACGCCATGGGTCATGTCGTACATGCTGGAAAGTTCATGCCCCATGCCGTGCAGCGGGAAAGGGAATCCCGGCTTGCCGAGCACAAACTGGAATCCGGCCAAGGCCATGGAACTGGCCCACATGATGTTGGCACGGGCGTCATAGTCCGTAGGGTTCGCCAGAATCTTCGGCGCCGCCTCAAGAACAGCCTTCATGACGCCCTCGTTCATGCGGTCCTGGACGCTGGCGCCGACCTCGGGAGTGAAGTATTGCTCCATCAGATGGCAGAGGATGTCGGCGACCCCGGCCATGGAATGATACTCCGGCACAGTGTAGGTGTACTCGGGATCGAGGATGGAGAACTTGGGATTGAGAAGAGGGTGCAGGACGACCTTTTTCTTATGGTCGTCGCCGACGGTGATGACACCTCCCATATCCAACTCGGAGCCGGTTCCTGCCATGGTCAGAATGGTCGCCAGAGGAGCTACTGCAGTGATTTTGGACGAGATGCCCGACTCATCGACAAAGAGATCTGTCACCGGCCCACTGTATTTCACGCCGGCGGCAATAGCCTTGCACGCGTCGAGGGTCGAGCCGCCCCCGACGGCCAGGATGAAATCGCAGCAGTTTTTGCGATACATTTCGACCCCTGCCTCCACGCTTTCAATCCTCGGATTCGGCTGAATCCCGCTCAACTCCACATGGGTTATACCGGCCTTGCGAAACTGCTCGAGGATCACCTCGTAGATGCCGTTTTGCTTGATGCTTCCGCCGCCATATGCGAGCAGCACATGGGAGCCGCCGTGGGCCTTGATCGTCTCCCCGAGGATTTCGATCTGTCCTTTTCCGAAATAAGCGGTGGTGGGAATGCTGAAGATGAAATTTTTCACGTTGGGTCTCCTGATAGTTTTTACCTCAAAGTAATTGTAGGCTGGCTCTGAACCTTTTCAGCGTACGCCGCCGCTATCACGATGGCTCAAGCCATTAGTTACTAGGAATCATATACCTGCAGGGAAATACCAGGTATTTCGATCCTGCTTCATTTTTGCCTGATTGTCCGACATGGCAAAAAAAGTACGAACCTGGGCAGCGAGGCGAAGGCAAGGGGGGGACGAGAAATAGCCATGACCTGCATGGGCTGGGGTTCACTGACGACACCTGGAGAAAGGGGGATCTTCGGCACCCGCTGGCACGAACGCCGTCAGGCAGGGGAAAAAGGTACCAGGGAGATTACCTGCAGGAGCGTATGCTAGACCAAGAAAAAGGGGACGGACACCCAAGGCATCCATCCCCTTCTGATCTGTTACGCCGATCGCCCCGCCCCAAAGTCCTCAGGCTGCTGCTGATGCCTGCCGCAGCCTGTTGATGTCCCGCAAGGGCGGCGCACCGAAGAGACGACCGTACTCCCGGCAAAACTGCGAAGCACTTTCGTATCCCACATTGAAGGCAGCCGTGGTAGCGTCGAGGCGCTCGGCCAGCATCAGGCGCCGTGCCTCGTTGAGACGCAGCATTTTCTGATACTGCAACGGGCTCATTGCGGTCAGGCTGCGGAAATGGTGGTGGAATGTCGAGGTGCTCATGTTGACCTGGGTCGCCAGGTCCTCGATCCTCAGTGGTAGGCTGAAGTTGCCTTTCAGCCAATCGACGGCTCGGGCTATCTGGCTGCTCTGGCTCCCAGTGGCGGCTATCTGGCGCAGTCGTTCTCCCTGGTCACCAGTCAGGAGGCGGTAGACGATCTCCCTCTGGATGACCGGGGCCATGATGGGGATATCCATTGGATCATCAAGCAGCGCAATCAACCGTCTGAAGGCGTCGACCAGTTGCGGCGTGACGTCGCCGGTTGCCATGCCTCGGCTGGTGTGCAGGGCCCGCGGTTTGGGAAGGTTCGAGTCGAGCATTAGTTGGGAGACCTCGCGCAGGTCGAGCTTCAGTTTGAGCCCCAGGTAAGGCTTCTCGCGGCTTGCCTGTGTCACCTGGACCAGCGTGGGCATATGAATAGCCGTGATAAGGAAATGCTGGGCGTCATACACCAGGGATTCGTCGCCGAATTGCACCAGTTTGGCCCCCTGGGTGACGAGGCAGACGCTCGGCTCATATAAGCCGCTCATCGGCTCGGTAAGTTCCTGCCGCCTGAATAGGGCGAGATCCGGGATCGCCGTGGTGTGCAACTCCCCCTGTTCGGTCCATCGAGCAATAGCCTCGTTTAAAGACATCATCCCCTCGTCCATGAGGACCTCCACTTTTCCTATTTTACTTAACCAGTTACCAGTGCAAAGACAAGCATAATCCTACCCTACGCGTAATCGGCTTTCAACACTTTACAGCCAACCAAGAGAATCAGGCAAAAATATAGCAGGATTTGGCTAACGCCGTCTGGTTTTCCTGATGTAGTATTTGCCAAACACCGGAGGTATGGAGAGGAAATTCCCGAGGCAGGCAACTCGACCTGACGGACAACAGCCATTGTAGAGAAAAGATGGATGGAGTGGACGCTCTTGGAGAGCTGCACCAAAATTGGAAAGGAAGGTCGTGATGAGCAACAGCAAATGTTTGATTGCCTATTATTCGCGTGCTGGCAACAACTATGTTGGAGGTGCCATTGTGAACCTACCGGTGGGAAACACCGAGGTTGCCGCGCACATCATTCAGCAGCTCACCGATGCTGCACTGTTTAAAATCGAGACGGTCAAGCAGTATCCGGCTGATTATTACGAGACGACGGAGGTTTCGAAAAAGGAATTACGACAGAATTTCCGGCCAGAACTCTCTGTGCACGTGGACATCTCCGAGTACGAGGTGATCTATCTCGGGTATCCCAACTGGTGGGGGACCATGCCGTTGGCCGTATTCAGTTTTCTCGAGGAGTACGACTTCTCGGGAAAAACCATCGTTCCGTTCTGTACCCATGAAGGCAGTGGTCTGGGACGCAGCGAGAGCGATATCCGCAGGCTTTGCCCAGCCGCAACGGTGTCAAGGGGACTGGCCATCGTTGGCGGTTCTGTGCGGAGTGCAGAGGAACCAATACGGAAATGGCTCGGGCTCCAGTGCCGCTAGAGCTTGAGGACAGGACGTGTCTAGCCGACACAGGAAGGCCCAGGAGGAATCCGGGCCTTTCTTATTTTTCTCCGTCACCAGTACCACGAGTACCACAATGAATGCCTCCTTGCGTAGGCCATTTGGATCGTCTTGTATTCTCTGGGATTCACTTATGGTGGGGTTCTTACCCATTTCTAATTCTATGGTAACCGTGAGCGCTGTTGACTTACGATAAACTTACGAGTAAGCTTTTCTGCACCGACGTTAGTGGGAGCGAGCTATGACGCCTAAACAGAAGAAAGTTCTACAGTTTATCTCCGAGTTCCACGAAAAGAACGGATACCAGCCTTCACAGGCGGAAATCGCCAAGGGGTGCGGATTTGAGTCGCTGGGGACAGTGCAGCATTACCTTCGCATACTGGAGAGGGATGGGCATCTGGCCAGACAGTGGAACGCGAAGCGGGGGTTGCAGCTGACTTCGGCGGAGGGATTAAAGGCAAATCCCCCCTGGCCCCCCTTTAACAAGGGGGGGACGCGCTCTGGGACTTCATCGAAGATGCAGCTTTCTGCGCCTTTACCTGCGACCACGGCATCTGTATTCGAACTCCCGTTAGTCGGGATCGTGGCGGCGGGGAGGCCGGTGGAGGCGTTTCAGCTGTCGGATGCTATCGAGGTGCCTTCGGCGATGGCGGGTCCTGGCAACGTGGTGTACGAGGTGCGCGGGGACTCGATGGTGGAGATGGGGATCATGGACGGCGACTTCGTGGCGGTGCACCCGCAGGCGGTCGCGGAGAACGGCCAGACGGTGATCGCGGAGGTGAACGGGTCCATCACCATCAAGAAGTATTTCAAGAAGGGGAACGTGATCGAACTGCGCCCGGCCAACGCGGCCATGCAGCCGATCATGGTGACCGATGACGACGATTTTCAGATCAGGGGCGTTCTGGTCGGCTCCATGAGGTTTTACAGAAAGTGGACAGGGAAATCCTCCATGTAACCATTCCCGCCTTTCCTATCGCTCTTGCTCGTGTCATCCATTCCAACCTGCGTGGCAGACCGGTGGCGGTGGCTCCGCTCAACTCGGAGCGGGCGCTGTTGCAGTGCGTGTCGCAGGAAGCAGCTTCCGATGGCGTGCATGCCGGTACTCCCATCTTCCAGGCGAAGAAGGCCTGCCCGTCTCTCATAGTGATCGCCCCGGACCCGCACCTGACCGCGAAGGCCAGCCAGGCACTCTCCGAACTGTCGGCGGAGTACACGCCGATGGTCGAGCCGGGCGCGGGGAGGGTTTTTCTCGATGTCACTGCGTCGAGGCGGCTGTTCGGGCCGGCGCGTGACGTGGCGGCGCGGTTGGAAAGGGAGATCAGTTCGAGGCTGAGCCTCGAGGCGATGGCGGGAGCGGGGATCAACAAGCTCGTCTCCCGGGTGGCCGCGGATGTCATGCAGGAGCCGGGGGTGTACGACGTGTTCCACGGCTCGGAGCGGCATTTCCTGGCGCCCTTCCCCGTCTCCGTGCTGCCGGGCGTCGGCGAGGCTCGGCAGATGCTGCTCTTTCGGGATCTGAACCTGCAGCGGGTGGAACAGGTGGCGTCGCTTTCAGTCCCGCAACTGCGGCTGGCGGTGGGGCCGTTCGCGCCGCTCTTGCATGATCGCGCCTGCGGCATTGATCGCTCTCCCGTGCAGCCTCCTAGACTGAGTACCGAGATCGTCGAGGAGGGACTGCTCGACCAGGAGGAGAACGACGACCGAATACTGCTGTGCGAACTGCTGCGTCTGGTGGAGGGGTGCGGGGTGAGGCTGCGCCGGCTGAGAAAGGGAGCGCGGAAGATCTCCTTATCCGTCATGTACGCGGACGGCGTCACCGAACAGGGGAAGAAGACTCTGCCCATGCCGACTTCACTCGACCTGTTGTTGCTTTGTGAGGTGGAGGAACTGTTCTTCGCCACCTGCAAGAGACGGCAGCGGGTGCGGGGACTAAGGCTAAACTGCGACCAGGTGGCGGAGGATGCGGGGCAGATGGACCTGTTCGCGCCGGCGACGGTGCATGTGGCGTCGAAGAAGCAGTCCGACCTGCAGGATACGCTGGATGCTCTGCGGGAAAAGCACGGAAAGAACGTGGTGCGCTGGGGGAAAGGGGTGCCGGTGAGAAAGGAAAAGCTGACGGTCAGCGAACCGGCACCACAGTGGGACCCGGAGCAGAATAGGTACATGACGCTGACTAAGAACTGACCGAGAAGTCACCACGAAATACACGAAAGATACACGAAAAAAGTCATTAAACCTGGGGAAAACAAAAAAGCCACCACCGTCAGTTACTCATTTTCAAGTCAATGCAATTTTTTCCTTTTTCGTGTGTTTCGTGGTTAAAAGGTTTTCTAGATGTTTGTTCACTTGCACGTTCATTCCTCTCTATCTCCCAACTGGGGCGTGCACTCGCCGGAGAGGCTTTGCGCCAGGGCTGTTGAGTTTAACTGCCCCGCTGTCGCGCTTACGGATCGCAATGGGCTGTACGCGGTCCCACGTTTCCTCGATGCCGCTCGGGAGGCGGGCATCGCTCCGATTATCGGTACTGAGGCGGTTACAGAAAACAACCGCGCGCTTCTCCTCGCCCGCAACCAGGAAGGTTACGCGAACATCTCCCGACTCATCTCCGACCTCCACTGTCGCAAAGGGTTCGACCTGGTTCAGGCGCTGACTGAATATCGGCATGGCGTGGTCGTGCTGAGCGACGATCCAAAGGTCCTGTCGACGCTCAAGAGGCTTTCCGACGACCCGCTCTT
>NZ_DATFBA010000271.1:0-7325 GCF_035254065.1 Geomonas sp. | reverse complement strand
TTACCTTTTTTGCCAGCATGGGATGCGGGAGGGGGGAGGGAAGGGTGAGCCGTCGGTCGACGCCCGTGCTGGCGGGCGATTAGGGAATATTATGTTGAGCGGGAGGGGAGGGGTGATCTAAAATTGCTATTGTCGAAAGGTGGGATTTTTGTATGCTGCTGGGAGGTGAGTGTGGATTGGACAAGCTGGTACGATGGAGTCTTCGGTATGGGAATCTCAGTAATATTCACCAACGGGGAGGAGCGGACCGTCCCCGCTTACATGTTGGACTACCTCATTCGCGAGCAGAGGATCGTCGCCTTCCAGAGGGCGGACGGGTGGGTGCAGATCGGGCGCGACCCGATCAGGAAATCTCAGCAGCCCATGACCAAATCCGGCAACCGGTGGAGCGATTTTCTCTTCAAGCGTACGGTCGCCTGACCTCCACGGTATCTGATCCAGCCGCCTGACTGCTCCCCCGTATTGGCCGGGGAGCAGTCAGGGGCCGCCCTTCTCTTCTCGTCTGTCAGGCAAGCGCTCTCGCCGCTTGCCCTCCGTCACGTCCTGCTTATTCCGCGGTCACCACAAACTCGTCGCGCCGGTTCTTGGCCATTGCCGCCTCGTCGTGCCCCTGGACGGCCGGTTTCTCCTTGCCATAGCTGATGGAGGAAACCCGCTCGGCGGCTATCCCCAGGTGCCCCAGGTACTCACGGGCAGCCTTGGCGCGCCGCTCTCCCAGGGCGAGGTTGTAGTCGTCGGAGCCCCGCTCGTCGCAGTTCCCTTCGATCCGAATCTTGCTGCCGGCCTTACTCTTGAGGAGCTCGGCGTTCTTGTCCAGGCTCTTGCGCGCCTTAGGCGACAGCGTGGAGGAGTCGAAGTCGAAGTAGATCTTCTCCAGGGCGCTCTGCAGCGTCACCTCTGAGGGTGCCGGTTCGGCTGCCCGCCTGTCCTTGAGGGCGGCGCTGTTGAGGCCGCTCTCGTTGGGCTGCTCAGCAGCTGCGGCAGCCGCAGGCTTGGCAGGCTCCTTGGTCTCGGTGGCGGCGGCCGGCGGGACCATCTGGTCTTTCTTCACGATTTCCTGTTTTGCGCAACCCGCCGAGCAGGCGAGAGCCACCACGCCGATGGAAAGGTAGAGGCCGATGCTTCGTTTCATGGGTTTCGTTCTCCTTGCTGTTAGGTTAGGACGCCACCTTCCGGTGGGCGCCTGTTCAAAGATGTCTGGAACTGGTGGCCTTCGATGAGTTCTGTCTGCTCCTCCCTCCACGAGGGGCCCGGCAGCGGGGGGTGGGATGGGAGTGTCTGGCACTCCTTGAAGGCGATTGCCGGGATGCTGGTCCTGCTCCCGTGGCCCAGACCGCGGCCTCACTGCAGCAGGCGAGCTGGCTGTGGGCCAGTGGTCATTGGCATACCTGGAGACGGTCGCGACGCAAACCACGGGGCGCGGGATGGGGGGCGGTCAGGACGAGCTCCAGGTAAAAGTGATGGAGAAGAATCAGCAACTCGAAGGCGGGGCGCGTGCGTCCCTTGGCGGTGAACTGAGCGAGGAGAAGTAGTAGGCTTCTTCCTGGAAGGTGGTCCGGATTTCGCGGGGGAGAGGCAGGGCCGGCTGGGCGCCGCATAGTTCGGCGGCCATGGCGCTCTGCTTCACGATGTTGACTTCGCTGTTCTTGACGGAGTTTTCGATGATGGCGCGCGGCCGGGGTTTGGGAGTTTGCGGCCCGCACAGGCTCGGCACCCTTGCCCCCATCCCGATCAGGCACAGGAAGAGGGGGGCCATGATCCAGCCCAAAAGCTTCCTGTTGATGTTCAATGCGCGGAGTCCTTTCATCATGCCATGCTTTACACGAAAAATCGCGAAATCGCAATGGTTCTCTGAAAAGGAGGGGGTGCCTCGCCGGGTGTCATCTCTTTTTTTGGAAATCCTGTCAATGCTGTTGACTTTCAATCCTTGCTGCATAGAATGTGTATACATAATCTTTTGACTATGATACTTTAATGAAATGAAGGAGTTGGCCTCGTCGGCGTCCGTCGCATCCCCGTGACCCGGCGCCACTCATGTAGCTACAAATCCTGTCAGTGATCATAATATAATGGTGGGGATGGGGGCATCATGGGAAATATCGAGAATGACGAGAAGGGGTTCACCTGCGAGTGCGGGCTGCGCAACGAGTATCCAAGCTACGTCCAGGACCATTGGAGTGTCAAGCTTATCTATTCCTGTTCCTGCCAGCGGCAGTACATCCTATATAAAGGCACCGTGACCAAGACCTCCCGCGGGACACCGGAGGTTGCCGATGACGAGGGTTTCGGCGACTAACGGCACCTTGCCAATCTGCTCCGTTAACTTGTGAAGCGTCCTCTGCAGCCCCCCGATCGGAGTGGCTGAGGTGGGGTGGTGTGCCCTCCGCTGCCGCCGCTCTCCCAGCACACCTGCTCCTTCTGTATCACCTCCTTCTGTATCACCTCCTTCGGCATCACCTCCTTTATCATCACCTACCCGGGGTCACCGGATACTTTCCGCTCCAGGAGCTCCCTCGCGGCTTGGCCGGCATCTTGCAAAATAGTCACTTCAGGTGACCTGCGGCGAACTGCTGTGCCGCACCAGCTGTCTCCCTTCCCCGGCGTTTCGCCCTTTCAGTCTGGTCGGTTGGCTCCCGCGCCCGCAGCCGGAGGTTCACCTTTTTGACCCTCAGTCAATCTCACGTCAAAAAGATGTCTCGCTCACACCCGATCCTCCCGCTGTTCAGCTTGGGAGACCGATCGAAAAAGGAAGCACCGATGGCGATAAATCCCTTGTCAACGTTTTCACCCTCCGCGGCCTTGCCGGAAGACGCTCGCTCCAGGCAAAACCAGGCATCCCCCCTCAACTCGGGCTTTCACTCGGTGTTGGAATCGCTGGGAGACGGCGCGGCTGCCGGCAGGTCGCGTCGGGCTGCCGCGGAGTTGTTCCGGATGGAGATGATGCAGCACTCCCTTTCCCTGTTCGAGGATGAGAACTCCACCCCCGCGCCCTCAGTGCCGGGGCCGCTGGAATCCTTACTGGTCGGCGTCTGCGCTGACCTGCGGGGAATCTGTCGGCAAGGTAGCCCTGCTGCCACGACTAATGCGAACAGTAGCTCCCTGCCGGAGCCGGCGGGGGGCGACCAGCTGCCCCAGGAGGCGGAGAGCGCCCTTGACGAGATCGGTAAGAGTGCGGCCGAGTATCTCGGGATTCCCTACCGTTTCGGGGGAGAGGGCTCTAACGGTATCGACTGCTCCAGCTTCGTGCAGCACGTTTTCCGGCAGCAGGGGATCGAGCTGCCGAGGACGGCGCGCGAGCAGAGCAGGGTGGGGAGCGACGTGGAGCAGGGATCGCTGCGGAAGGGGGATCTCCTCTTCTTTCACACCTACGCGTCCTACCCCTCCCACGTCGGAATCTACCTGGGAGACGGCAAGATGATTCACGCCTCGTCGGTCAAGGGAGAGGTCACGGTTTCCAACCTCAACACCGATTATTACCGTTCGCGCTTCATGGGGGCCAAACGCATCGTCTGAGTCCGCAGGCTGTTCCCGTGCTACTTCCTTCAGCCTGCCCCGTTGTCGGACTGGATCTACCTCTCATGCGACAGTCATTAGCCTTGGCAGCCTTTCGCCCTTCTGTATCTCGTCCGCAACACGGGCAAACAGCGACACGCTCAAATTTAATGAGCGGCGCCCTTTGACAATTGCATCGGGAAATTGTAAAAGAAGAAGTGGCAGTGAGACTGCGGCGATGTGTGGAGGGAACGATGGCTCTGAAGGACATCCGGGTCCTGATAGTGGACGATGAGGTTTTCTTTCTCAAGGTTTTGCGTGACACCTTGGAAAAGATAGGGTTCACCGTCGCTGGCGAGGCGGGGGACGGGACGGAAGCGGTTCAAAAGTTCCAGGCGCTGCGTCCCCACGTGATCATCATGGACATCTACATGATCGAGAAGAACGGCATCGATGCCACCCGGGACATCATGGCCCTGGACGGTAACGCCAAGGTCATCATCGCCAGCGCCTCCGATGCCGACTACGATACCCAGGCCGCCCTCGACGTCGGCGCCAAGGTGATCCTGAAGAAGCCGTTTGTCCCCAAGGAAGTGTACGAGTGCATCAAGTTCGCCCTCACCGGCAAACGCTAGCAACATCGCAACCACGAAAGACACGAAAGTCACGAAAAAAGCAGGAGATCAATGCAAGAACGTTGAGATCTTGGGCTGTCACCTGGCAATTTTTTCGTGTCATTCCGTGTCTTTGGTGGTTAAAGTAATCGCCGTTCTCTCTTTTTGTTGTTGACTGCCGTTCTCACATTTGCTATAAGACGAGGACTCACTGAGCGGGAATAACTCAGTGGTAGAGTGCAACCTTGCCAAGGTTGAAGTCGCGGGTTCGAACCCCGTTTCCCGCTCCAAATAACTAAACGGAATCCTGAGGGATTCTTCCTAATAGACCCCGACTTTCACCAAAGCTTTCACTAAGAGAGCTTCAATGGAAGTGCGGCGTTTTCTGCTTGATACGAAGCTGCATTGGCGACCTGGAGGAACGAAGCTGGGATCACCGTGGTTGTCCCAGGATGCCCCAGGAAGCTGGGCCGCCGCTGCTTCTTGGATTCCAGGAAGTCCCGCCCGTAATACTCCAGGATGTTCCAAGCGTCTTCCTCCACCCCCTCGATGTAATCCCCGTAGACCTCATACACCATTTTCTTGGAACCATGCCCCATGAGGCGCACCAGTTTGTTCATGTCGATCCCGAGAGCCAGCGACCACGCTGCAAAGGTGTGCCTGAGGGAGTAGGGGACTTTATCGGTTATACCGCTCGCCCTTTGCGCCTTTTCCCATACGTCCTTTCTGAAGTTGGCAGGGTGGAACACGGTGCCGCTTTTGGTGGTGACTAGCCGCTCCTCGGTGCTTCGGGCTGTTAGGATGTCCAACCGCTTCCTGATCGCCTGGGTGATGGGGACTTTCCTGATGCGGTAGGGTGTCTTCGGGGTGTCCTGTTCCCGCCCTCTGACGATGGTATGTTGCACCAGGATATAATCGGGGTGGATGTCGCTTTTCCGAAGCCCTGCGATCTCCGAATTGATCATCCCGGTGAGGATCATCAATTCAAGGACCGGCTGATACCAGGGATCGACGTGTTGCAGGAAGAGCAGCCACTCATCGAAGCGGAACCCCTCCCGCCGCTGGGGTCGTTTCTTGGGAAGGTGCTTCTTGAGGTTCGTGAAGGGGTTGTGCAGCACCCAGCGGTATTGGTCGCAGGCATCGTTCCAGATGTTGCGGAGCGGGATCAGGATGTTGACTATTCGCGCCTTGGAAAGTGGCTCCCCCTGGTGTTTCCCTTTCTTCCATTTCAGGGTGGTGATGAACTTCTGAAGCTCCACGCCGCTGATCTGGAAGAAGGTTTTGTCCTGGAAGTAGGGAAAGAGCCAGTAGTCGATGACCTGCTTGTAATCGTCCATCTTGGTCCCTTCCGGGTAGTGGCTCCAGACGGTGCTGTACCATTCCTGAACATAAGCGCCGAAGAGGATGTCCCGAGGTTCCGGTGCATACTGCCATCCCTCCAGCTTGGCGAAGTAGGCCTTTTCCTCTTCAGATGCTCCAGGGAAGGCATCGGCAAAGACGAACCTGCCAGCCTCTATCTTCTCCATTGCCCGATCTAGCCAGGCCCGCGCCTTTTCCCGGTTCTTCTTGGTGTCGGCAAGGCCGGTTGTTTTCTCCACCCTGCGGTTGAAGTAGTAGAAGAGGAAGTAGAGGTTACGAGAGCCGGGCTTTCTGATGATGGTGCCCTGTTTCTTCTCCTCGATGTCAAAGAGCAGAGTTGCTTGGTGGGTTTTGTGCTTCATGGATGCCTCCGTTGAGCTATCCACATCCCCACCGGCCAAAGTCCGAGAGGAACCATAACATATTTCAGTCATCACTTAGTACTCCCAATTGACCGGATTAGATTTGGCCTGCTTAGACGCCGGTTTGACAGATCGGACAGGGGAGGGCTTGCCGTCATCCGTTGCCGATCCTCCAAGGAGAATCTGAGCCAACTCAGCCGACCAGACGAACCGGAGGACACGCCCCCGTTTAAAGTAGTGGCGACCCTGGATTAGCTCCGTTGTCTGCTTCCAGGTAAAGAGGGTGGCGCGGGAGACCTGGAGGCGATCCGCCAGCTGTTCAACCGTGATGAATTCAGGTACAGCGCCTTGAGGGAAAGTGGTGTAGGCGTCCATGTCGACCTCCTCAGAACGGAACTTCATCGGAGAAGGTGTCTGTGGTAGCGCCGTCGATTTCATGCTCCCAATCGATCTTTTTCATGGGTTTTCCCAGCGCCTGGAGGAACAGCCTGCCGAGATCGCGGGAGACAGCTTTTGTCTTGTGGAATTTGCCCTGTTTATCTCTCCAGATTTTTTCACGCCTGGGAGCGGGGATGAAGAGGCCGAAGTCGGTGACCTTGCCGCCGCCTTTCTCGATTTGCCAGTAGAAGTTTCTTTTCACGGTCCTGAATGCTTCCCGCTTGTCTTCCCCTTCAAACCTGATCTCTTGGGGCTTCATTCCCGCCAGGAGGTTTTGAGTCATGCCGTACCTCTTCCCCTCGATAGGGCAGTGACCTTTGCCCATGTACTTGAGCATGTACCGGACAGCGTGCTCCTGGTTATTCAGCCTCTTGACGTTGACGCTGTTTGCTGCTTGCCCCCAAATATCGACAAGCCACTTCACCGGAATGAATGGTTGATCGACCAGAATATGAAAATGGATGTTCTTGGTGTGCTGCTCCTGAATCTCCGCGACCCAGATGTAACTAAGCTCCTTCTGTTCAGTCCCGAGTCTTTCTAAACGGCGGTCGTATTTCTTTTTGATGGTGTTGAGGAAGCGCTTGAATTCCTTCTTCGCCCACTTCTGGTCAACTTGCCCATGATCGTTCAATTGGGCCTGTTTTGGATCGAATGTGAGGGTTATAAAGAGCCTGAATTCGGTAGAGGCGCATTCGGCAGCACGCCGGATGGTTTTACGTGCCTGTTTGGTGAACGTCTGGGAAATGACCTTTTCGGCCTTTTTAGGGATGGATCTACGCCCCGAACGGTAATAGCCGCCGGTGATCTCCCCATTAGGAAAAATTTTGAGGCAAGCACCACGACTGACAGCCCCCTCTTTGTCCCATTTCTCAAGGAGCTGTTGGGCTTCTTCTGAGAGATTGCTGTGACCCTTTGTCAGAGTTATCGTACGATAATCAAGTTCAAGAGGCACCGCCTCCGGCGGGAAGAGTCTTTCCATTCCTGGGAGTGGCAGCAGTGGTTGTTGCTGCGTCGCTAAAACCAGTTCCGCCCTTCCACCTATACCCCCGGCAGAGCCGGG
>NZ_DATFBA010000270.1:0-4388 GCF_035254065.1 Geomonas sp. | reverse complement strand
TCAGCATCGAGCAGGAGGACCTCCAGATCTGCAAGGAGATCGGCCGCCACGGCGGAGCCCTCGTGAAAGAAGGCGCCTCGATCCTCACCCACTGCAACGCCGGCGGCCTGGCCACGGCGGGCTACGGCACCGCGCTGGGGGTGATCCGCGCCGCTCATGAAGCGGGCAAGGGGATCCGCGTCTTCGCCGACGAGACCCGCCCCTGGCTGCAGGGTGCACGGCTCACCGCCTGGGAGCTGATGAAGGATTCCATCCCGGTCACCCTGATCACCGACAACATGGCCGGCTGGCTGATGAGGACCGGCCAGATCGACTTCTGCGTGGTGGGCGCCGACCGCATCGCCGCCAACGGCGACACGGCCAACAAGATCGGCACCTACAGCGTGGCGGTGCTCGCCAAAGAAAACCGCATCCCCTTCTACGTCGCCGCCCCCATCTCCACACTCGACCTCAAGCTCTCCAGCGGGGATGACATCCCCATCGAGGAGCGGGCTTCCACCGAGGTGACCCACATCCAGGGCGTCAGGATCGCGCCGGAGGGTGTGAAGGTGAGAAATCCGGCCTTCGACGTGACCCCCGCCCGCTACATCACCGGCATCATCACCGAAAAGGGTGTGGTGCGCGGCGATTACGAAAGGGAGCTGAAGGCGCTGGTCGGCTTATGAACCGGCCCGGAGAGTTCGCAAACGCCCTGATCGCAGCCTTGGGAGGCGAGACGGCGGACGGGCTCCCGCATCTCCTCCAGCAGGCAGGCTTTTGCTACGAGGCCCGCTCCGCAGAGAACCTGCGCCTTCTGGCCGAAGTGCTCCCCCTGGAGCTGTTGCGGGAGCTGACCCTGGCTGCCCTGGCCACTCCGCTCCCCGACATGGCCTTGAACGGCCTTGAGCGCGTCTCCGGTGTGGTCGGGCGCGAGGCCCTGCTGGACGTCTGCTCCCGTCGTTCGATGGCCGTCCAGCTGATGAACATCTGCGGCTCCTCTCCCTTTCTCACCAACATCATCTGCAAGGACCCCTCTTACTTTCACCGGCTGTTCATCCAGCGCGAGATAACCGGCAGGCGCAGCGAGGCCGAGATGCTGGCCGCCCTCCGCAGCCGCATCCCCGTCGACATCGGCTATCTCGATGTCTTCCCCCATCTGCGCCGCTTCAAGTATTCCGAGGTGCTGCGCATCGCCGCCCGCGACCTCAACGGCCTGGCTCCCCTGGAGGAGGTCACCGGGGAACTCTCCTCGCTGGCCGCGGCGACCCTGCAGATCGCCTACGAGACGGCCTTCGCTGAGCTGGTCAGGGAACACGGGCTCCCCATCGTCAATACCCCGGAGGGGCCGGTGGAGGCCACCTTCGTCATCATGGGGATGGGGAAGTTCGGCGGGCGCGAACTCAATTTCTCCTCCGATATCGACCTCATCTATTTCTACTCATCCGACCGCGGCGAGACCGCCGGCGTCCCCGATGGCAAGGGCGGGAGCAAGGGGAAGATTTCCCTGCACGCCTTCTTCGTGAAGCTTGCCGAGATGGTCAGCCGGGCCATCTCGCAGGTGACCGGCGACGGTTTCGTGTTCCGGGTCGACATGGGGCTGAGGCCGGACGGGAAAGCAGGCGACCTCGCCACCTCCATCCGCTCGGCCGAGGTCTACTACGAGTCCTGGGGGCAGTCGTGGGAGCGCGCCGCCCTGATCAAGGCGCGGCCGGTGGCCGGCTCCCTCGAGCTTGGTGAAGAGATCCTGGCCGCCCTGACCCCTTTCGTGTACCGGCGCTACCTCGATTACAACCTGATCGAGGACATGATGTCCATGAAGCTGCGCATCGACGCCTCGCTCACCAGGTTGCACGAGTCAGAGATCAACATCAAGCTGGGGCGCGGCGGCATCAGGGAGATCGAGTTCTTCATCCAGGCGCTGCAGCTGGTCTACGCTGGCAAGAATCCCATCCTGCGCGAGAAGAATTCCTTGAAGGCGCTCCAGATCCTGCGGGAGTCCCGCATCATCAAGGAGGCGGACTGTGTCGCCTTGAGCGATGCCTACCGTTTCCTGCGCACCGTCGAGCACCGGATCCAGGTGGTGCAGGAGCGGCAGACCCACGCCTTGCCGACCAAGGATGACGAGATGCAGGCGCTGGCCCGGCGTTGCGGGTACCTGAGGAACGACGGCGCCACCCGCTTCATCGAGGCCCTCACCGCTCACCGGGATACCGTCTCGGCCATCTACGGCGACCTCTTCCTCTCCCGCGACCAGCGGATCAAGGAGGAGGTGCTCCCGGAGGTCTATTTCTTCCTCGACCCCAAGGCCGACTCCGACCTGATCAAGGACATGCTGGCGGAGCGCGGTTTCGAGCACGTGGACGCAGCCTACAACAACCTGCTGGTGCTGCGGGACGGCCCCGCCAGACTGAACCTGACCGAGCGGGGGCGGCGGACGCTGGAAAAGATCGCGCCCCTCTTCCTGCAGGAGGCCTTCGCCTCGCCGGACCCGGACCTCGCCCTGGCCAACCTGGAGCACTTCCTCTCCTCCGCCAGGACCCGGTCCTCCTTCTACGCCCTGCTGGCCGAGAACCGGGATATCCTGAAGGTGATCACCTCCATCTTCGGCATGTCCGAGTTCCTCTCCAAGATCTTCATCGGGCATCCGGAGCTTTTGGACGGCATGACCACCCGCGGCTACGCCTACCTGATGAAGGAGCGGGAGACCATGGTGGCGGAGTTGGACTCCCTGCTGAGCGACGCCGACGACTTCGAGGAGCAGCTGGACGCCATGCGGCGGTTCCGGCACGAGGAGTTCCTGCGCATCGGCATGAACGACGTGTACGGCAAGATGGGACAGCCGGAGGTCGCCATGCAACTCACCAACCTGGCCGAGGTCTGCCTGGCCGCCGCCTGCTGCCTCGCCACCGGCGAGCTGGCGCGCTTCGGCAGGCCGATCGTCAAGGGGGAGGACGGTAGCGAACACGAGGCCTCCTTCGGCATCGTCGCCATGGGGAAGCTGGGAGGCTTCGAGCTCAACTACCACTCCGACCTGGACATCATCTACATCTACGACGGCCAGGGGATGACCAACGGCGAGAAGAGCATCACCAACCGCGAGTACTTCGCGAAGCTTGGGCAGAAGGCGATCATGATCCTCACCACCCAGACCCGGGAAGGGTTCGTGTACAAGATCGACACGCGGCTGCGTCCCTCCGGCAACGCAGGTCCCCTGGTAACTTCGCTGGACGCCTTCATCAGCTACCACTCCACCGAATCGCAGATCTGGGAGCGGCAGGCGCTCACCAAGGCCAGGGTCTGCTATGGCGATCCGAAGCTCACGAAAATCGTCGAGCAGGTGATAGAGAAGGCGGTGTACGGGGCTGGAGCGGGTGAAGAGGTGCGCAAGGAGATTCACCGGCTGCGCATGCGGATGGAGAACGAGCTCGCCAAGGAGAGCGAGGGGAGCTACAACATCAAGACCGGCCGCGGCGGCATGGTTGATGTCGAGTTCGTCATCCAGTTCCTGCAGTTGAAGCATGGAGCAGAGCATCCGGAGATCCGCAGCAGCACCACGCTGCAAGCCCTGGATGCCATGCGGAAGCTCTCCATCGTCAGCGAGGAGGAGTTCCAGACCCTTTCCGAGGGATACCAGTTCCTGCGCCGGCTGGAGAACCGTCTGCGCATCCTGCACGACTCCTCGATGAACGACCTCGGTGGACCCGTAAAGTACCTGAACAAGCTGGCGCGCAGGCTTGGTTACGACCCGCAGCTGAAGAACCCGGGCCAGGCGCTGATGGCCGACTACGAGCGGGTGACCGAGGGCGTGCGCGCGGTGTACGAGCGGGTGCTAGTCGGCTGATCAACTTTTCCGCCTCCCGCCAACTCCTCCCTCGCCCCCCCGGGAGAGGGCCGGGGTGAGGGAAGCCCCGTCCAGCGGATAAGCACGAGCCTTTTCTGAACGATTCGTTATCGCAATATGGACCGATTGGCAAAACCGTTCCGCTGTTCGTCCCTTCTCCTTCAAGGATAGGACAGGATGAGGATGGGGTTCATTTCCGGCTCAATACCCCATCCTCACCCCGACCCTCTCCTTGAAGGAGAGGGGGAAGTGGACGGAGGGGATGTTGGTTTATATGGAGGATTCATGGAAGTACGGGTTTACTACGAAGACACCGATGCCGGCGGGGTGGTGTACCACGCCAACTACTTGAACTTCATGGAGCGGGGGAGAAGCGAGTTCCTGCGGGAGCGCGGGCTTTCGGTGGGTGAGATGCACAACATGGGGATCATCTTCCCGGTGGTCGCCATCAACATCAATTACCGGGCGCCGGCCCGGCTCGACGACCTGCTGGAAGTGGATACCCGTATCATCGAAGTCCGCAACAGCGCCTTCATCGCTGGACAGCGGGTGATCAGGAAGGAAGACG
>NZ_DATFBA010000269.1:0-3833 GCF_035254065.1 Geomonas sp. | reverse complement strand
CTGCAGGTATTCCGTGAGAAACTGCTGCACTGGGACTCCCTGAAAAAGGTCGATTTCGCCGGCGGCAGGTTGGAAGGCCTACGCGTTGCACCTCAATAGTAGACGAAAAGCGTGCAAAAGCTAAGCGAACTTTTCACCGTTCACCCTTCGCCGTTTCACCTTTCACCTTTCACCTTTCACCTTTCACCTTTCACCTTTCACCTTTCACCTTTCACCTTTCACCTTACCTTTCACCGTTCACCGTTCACCGTTCACCTTTCACCGGTACTTCACCGGTACTTGGGGATCGCCCCCCTCACCTCCACCATGGCGGAGTTGCGTACCAGCATGGCCCCGCGCGCGGAGCCCTGGCCAACCTCCACCGGTGCCGACTCCGC
This sequence comes from Geomonas sp., assembly GCF_035254065.1. Taxonomy (GTDB): domain Bacteria; phylum Desulfobacterota; class Desulfuromonadia; order Geobacterales; family Geobacteraceae; genus Geomonas. The sequence continues at coordinate 3,456 of NZ_DATFBA010000269.1, read as the reverse complement.
CTCCTCAGCTTCCGCCGTCTCCTGGCTCACCGCTACCGCCTCGGCAGCCCCGGCCTCAGCGCCGCCAGCCTTGGGGATCTCCTCTGCGGCCTCGCCGGCATCCTTGGCGTCGTCATGCGCGTAGCCCACCTGCTCTCCCCCTGCCCACTCGAAGAACCTCTCCGAATCGAGCAGCACCGGATTGACCGGCACGCCGTAGACACGCTTCTGCATCCCCTCGTCGAAGAGGCCGACGCAGCCGTGGGAGGCGGGCTTGCCGGGAAGATCGCGCGCGTGGATCCAGTAGGCGACGTTGTCGGGGCCGACGTGGAAGCGCATGGCGTTGTCCATGGGATATTGAGCGCTCTGGTCCTCGGTCTTGTAGAGGGAGGAGGCGTGGTTCTTGTCGCGGGCGTCGATCTGGAACAGCCCGGTGGGGGTCTCGTGTCCCGCGGCGCCGGTGGCGGCGGGGGCGGAGAAAGCGAGCTTGCCGTGCTCGTAGGCGCCCATCCACTGCTCGGTCAGGTCGATCAGGATGTACTTGCCGTAGTTCTTGGCGGGAGCATACTCCTGCGGCAGCGGACAGTAGCTGCGGCAGGCGGCCATGTCGTCGGGGACCCGGATGGTCATGCCGGGGTAGACGTGGCGGCGGTCGATCCGGTTGAAGCGGGCGACGTAGGGCCAGTCGTTGCCGAACAGCGACTCCAGGGATTCCTCGGGTCTCACGAAGTGCTTGTGCCACTTGATGTTGGCGAGGCTCGGGTAGTCGTAACGGGAGAGGTCTTCGTGCGCGGGGTCGCGCAGACTCGGACCTGGCTGCGAGGTGGCCAGCGGCTTGTAGACTACGACGGCGAAAACGATGATAGGGACCAACAATAACGACAGCTTGCGTAACATCCTGCTACTCTCCCAACCGGAAACTCGCGAAAAAACAAAGAAAAGGGCATACCGCCCCATTCGATCCTAATTAGCACTATCGCGGCCTGCGGTCAAGGAAAAGCGCGTTCGGCCAGCTCGCGGGCGGCCGTAGAGGGGTCGGTACTGCCCTTTTGCAGGTCATCGAGGAGCTGCCGGTAGCGGCGATCTTGCTTAAGCGCGCCCAGCACCCGGTCCAGCAGGCGGTCGCGCAGGGCATCTGCGAAGACGCCGGCCAGCCGCTCGCGGTTGCGCTGCTGCAGGGCGCCGGAGACCTTGAGGTATTCCCGGTGCGACTCCAGTGCCGAGAAGAGCTGTTCGATGCCGGCCCCATCGGTCCCTTGCGTGCCGAGCACGGGGGGCCTCCAGGCCGACGCCTCCGCCTGCGGCAGTTCCAGCATGGCGGCCAGCTCGCGGATGGCCGCGTCGGCCCCTGCCAGGTCGGCCTTGTTGACCACCAAGATGTCACCCATCTCCAGAAGCCCCGCCTCCATCGCCTCGACGTCATCGCCCAGCCCGGGGATGGTCACCAGCACGGTGGTATGCACCCGGTCGTGAATCTCCACCTCGTCGTGGCCGCAGCCGGCGGTCTCGATGATGATGACGTCCATCCCCATGGCATCCAGCACGCCGACCACCTCCCAGGTGGAGCGGGAAACGCCTCCCTTGGCCCCGCGGGTGGCGAGGCTCCTGACAAAGACGCCGGCATCGTCGTCGTAACGGTTCAGGCGGATGCGGTCGCCCAGGATGGCGCCCCCGGAGCGGGAGCTGCTGGGTGAGATCGCCACCACGCCGACCAGGAGATCCTTCTCCCGGTAAGCCGCCACCAGGCGGTCGATCAAAGTGGACTTGCCGGCACCGGCAGGGCCGGCGACTGCGACGAGGTGGGCGTTTCCGGTATGCGGATGGAGCAGCTGGAGCTGGTCGATGGCGTCGGGGAGGCCATCGTCGAGGTCCCGCATCAGGCGGCCGGCTCCCCGCAGGTCGCCCTCCAGGACGTGTTGGGCGAGGGAGCCGGGGGGTGCATACCCGTAAGCCCTCCCGCCGGTGACGTTCTCATGAATCCAGGCGACGATGGCATCGGTGGGGGTGCCGGGGGTGAAGACTCCGCGGGCCCCGGCCTGTTTGAGCGCGGGGACATCGGCCTCGGCGATGACCCCGCCGACGATGACAGCGATATCCTGCGACTTTCTCTGTTTCAGGAGCTCGTTCACCGCGGGGAGATGGGTATGGTAGGCGTCGGAAAGGATGGAGAGGGCTATCAGGTCGACGTCTTCCTGGATGGCCGAGGATACTATCTGCTCAGGAGTCTGCCGTACCCCGAGGTAGATCACCTCGAAGCCGGCGTCCCGGAAGGCGCGGGAGATGGTCTTCGCCCCCCGGTCATGGCCGTCCAGTCCCGGTTTCCCCACCAGCACGCGCAATCGCCTCTCCGCCATCGCCCACCCCTGCCCGAAGATAAAAGATTTGTACAGTTTACAGTCTTCTGCGCGCTTCGCAGCCCCAGCAGCGATCTTTGGTGACGGCGTCGTCTTGCCGCTACCCCGTCTTATTTCTCGATCCCCACCCGCGCCGGGACCCCTGCCTTGTAATAATGTTTCACCTCTCGCATCTCGGTGACCAGGTCGGCCGCCTCCACCACCCTCGGGTCCGCGTTGCGGCCGGTCAACACCAGCTCCACCCTGGGAGGCTTGTCAGCCATCAGCTCCAGCACCCCCTCGACCGGGACGAGCCCCATGGAGACCGCGCCGTTGATCTCGTCCAAGATGACCAGGTCGTACTCCCCTCCCGTCACCGCTTTGCGCGCCAGTTCCAGGGCCTCAGCCGTCAGCTTCTTGTCTTCCTGATGGGGATTGTCCTTGTTCACCCATCCGGGACGCCCCGTCTGCACGATGGTCAGAAAGGGGGCCAACCGCTCGGCCGCCATCTGCTCACCGTAGGGGCCGCCTCCCTTCATGAACTGGATCATGCAGACCGTGAGCTCCCGCCCAACCGCCCGCAGGGCGAGCCCGAGCGATGCCGTGGTCTTCCCCTTGCCGTTGCCGGTATAAACCTGAATGAGCCCCTGTTCCAATTTCATCTTCACGCCCTCGCACCATGGATGAGCCGGCAGCCACACTCTCATCACAACTGCCATAAGCTACCGACATGCCTGTATTTTTAACTGGTATTGCCGTAAACGGCCGCACTATAGCAACTGGCCAAGGAGAGTGTCAAGTTAATCCCCCGACGACAGAATCTGGCCCCCCTGCTGAAGGCATGGAGAGTGACAGAGATGAAACAAGCGCTTGACATCACACAATCCATCTGCTATTTAGTCAGGACACTCACGGGCGATTAACTCAGCGGGAGAGTGCTACCTTCACACGGTAGAAGTCACTGGTTCGATCCCAGTATCGCCCACCAAACGAATAGCGAAGGGCCAAGTCCAAAGACTTGGCCCTTTTTCTTTCTCCGCTCCCGGCAGCAACTACTCCATCCATCCCTCACCCAGCAGCTTCCCTTGGCTTTCGCCCTCACCTCCTAGCCTCCTTGGCTTTTGCCGGAACAAGGGTAACATTA
>NZ_DATFBA010000268.1:0-19037 GCF_035254065.1 Geomonas sp. | reverse complement strand
GGCATTGGCGTTGCCAAAATCTTCCGGACTCATCACGAGGGCGCGGCGCTCCCCTCCCTCACCATCGTGGAGGTGGACCGGGCCTTCGAAGAGCTGGCAGCCAGCACGGGGAGCGGTTCCACGACCCGTAGGGCTGCCCTGTTGAAGGAGTTGTTCGCGCGGGCGACACCGGCCGAGCAGGGATTCCTGGTCCGGCTGATCGTGGGGGAACTGCGCCAGGGTGCCCTGGAGGGGGTGATGGTGGAGGCGGTGGCACTGGCTGCGGAGCTGCCGGTGGAGAAGGTCCAGCGTGCCCTGATGCTGACCGGGAACCTGCCGGAAGTGGCGGTGACGGCGCTGTCGAAGGGTGCGCCGGGGCTGGATGAGTTGTCGGTACAGCTCTTCAAGCCGGTGGCGCCCATGCTGGCCCAGCCGGCGCGGGACCTGGACGACGCGCTGCAGCGGCTGGGAGAGGCATCCCTGGAGTGGAAGCTCGACGGCGCGAGAATCCAGCTGCACAAGAAGGGGGGAGAGGTGCGGGTCTACAGCCGCAACCTCAATGACGTTTCGGTGGCGGTGCCCGAAGTGATCGAGCGTGCCGCGCTCTTCCCTGCCGACTCCCTCATTCTGGACGGCGAGGCCATCGCCCTGCGCGAGGATGGCTCGCCACAGCCGTTTCAGACCACCATGAGCCGCTTCGGCAGAAAGCTGGACGTGGAGCGTCAGCGCGAGCTTCTCCCCCTCTCTCCGTTCTTCTTCGACTGTCTCTATCTCAACGGCGAAAGCTTGATCGACCACCCGCAGCGGGAGCGCTTTCGCCTACTGGCGGAGCACCTCCCAGCGGAGCTTGTGGTTCCCCGGCTGATCAGCTCCGATGCTGCTCAAGCTGCCGGTTTCCTTGAGGATGTGCTGAGGCGCGGGCACGAGGGGGTGATGGCGAAATCCCTCGATGCCGCCTACCTGGCGGGCCGGCGAGGAGCCGGCTGGCTGAAGGTCAAGCCGGTGCAGACCCTCGACCTGGTGGTACTGGCGGCGGAGTGGGGGCACGGGAGACGGGCGGGGTGGCTGAGCAACCTGCATCTGGGGGCGAGGGACAGCGAGCGGGGAGGGTACGTGATGCTGGGGAAGACCTTCAAGGGGATGACCGACGCCATGCTCGCCTGGCAGACCGGGAGGCTCCTGGAGTTGGAGGATGGCAGGGACAGCTACACCGTCTACGTCCGCCCAGAGCTGATGGTGGAGGTGGCCTTCAACGACATCCAGGCCAGCCCCCGCTACCCCGGTGGATTCGCCCTGCGCTTTGCCCGGGTCAAACGTTACCGCCCCGATAAGCTCCCCGGCGATGCCGACACGGTCGCCACCGTCCGGCGGCTCTACGAGCTGCAGCAAAAGGGGAACGGCTGATGCCGAACTAGTCGGGGCTCTGGTCAAGCACCTTCTTCATGAAGACAATCAGGAAGCTGACCATGAGGAGAAACAGCATGTCCTCCAGGGAGTTCCAGTATCTGAAGGTGGAGAGGGGATAGCTGTAGTAATCAGCGATCGTGCGTGCAAGCCCGGAGGCGAGCGAGATCATCACGGCGCCTGACACGCCCAGCTTCCACGACACCACGAGGACTGGCAGTACATAGAAGATCAGCAGGGAATAGTTGCCTGTCAGGTAATCGATGAAACCCAGGCAGGCCACCGCCAGGTACCCCATCAGCAGAACCAGCCAGGCTGTCGGCCTTTTTTCCAAGGGCATAACGCCTCAACCTCCCAAGCCGGCACACTTCCCCATTCCCATCTCCTTCCCCTCCCAGGAGGGCTCCAGCGTTTCCGCTGGCAATGGCCGGGTGACTATCTGCAGCAGTTCCTCGGCGGTGTACGGTTTCGCAACGGCAGGGGGGGCCGCAGCCGAGTCGTGGGCGGATAGCGCGACGGGAGCCTCCTCCGCGACCATCACCTTTAGTTGTGGGCACAGTTGCTTTGCCATGGCGGCCAAGGTCCGGCCGTTATCGCCTGGCAGGTCAGCGGCGAGCATCATGATGTCGCAGTCGCTCGACACCAGGATGCCCCACGCTTCCTCGGCGCTGCCGGCGTAGTATCCATCAACGCCTGCCTGCTCGGCCAAAGCCTGGAAAAGGCGGAGGTAGTCACGATCATGGTCGACGACCATAATGCTCTCAGCTGTCATGTCAGCTTCTTCCTGTCCGGGATCGTTGGAGGATTGGCAATGTAGCCTGTGGGGGAGAAGATAGTGTCAAATTATGGAGAAAATAAGGAGCAAATGAGGAAAGGGACGTGACGCACTGTCTCAGCTGTTTCAGCGCGACTGACAGGCTGCGGAGCTTACACTCACTGCAAGTCCTCTCCTACGATGGAAGTCGGTGCGATTCGCACGGAAGATGAATGGCGGCCACGGCTGAGCTATGGCAGGTCGGCCGTTTGACAGTCCCCCCTCATCCGATACCCTTACAACAGGCAAGATGGCTGTGCCTATAACTACACGTGGAACAAAAGGAGCGGGTCATGAGTGGAAAGATTACCATCTTAGGCTTTGCCGGAAGCCTTCGCAAAGCTTCCTACAACAAGGCCATTCTCAACGCAGCGGCGGAACTGTTGCCGCCGGACGTCGAGCTGAAGATCTTCGATCTGGAAGGGCTTCCCCTCTTCAACCAGGACCTGGAAAGCGAGCCGAACGAGAAGGTTAGGGAGTTCAAGGCTGCCATTCGCGCTGCCGATGCCCTGCTGATCGCCTGCCCGGAATACAATTATTCGATATCCGGGGTGCTGAAAAACGCGCTGGACTGTGCCTCCCGCCCCTACGGGGACAACGCGCTGAGCGGCAAGCCGGTCGCCATCATGGGCGCCTCCATCGGGACGCTGGGGACCGCCAGGGCGCAGTACCATCTTCGCCAGAGCTGCGTCTTCCTCAATATGTTCCCCCTGAACGGTCCCGAAGTCATGGTGGCGCTCGCTCAGGACAAGATCGACGCCCAAGGGAAGGTGACCGACCCGGGGACCAGGGAGCGGATTGGCGAGCTGGTGAAGTCGCTGGCAGCCTGGACCCAGCGGCTGAGACAAGGGTAAAGGGTAAAGGGTAAAGGGTAGGGCTCAACAGAAAAGGCGGCGACAGCCCCGAGTTTTCGGGATGTTCGCCGCCTTTCTTTTTGACTGCCGCAGTTGTCTTCCCTCCACTGATCGTTATACTCCCACTGTCAATTAAAAGACATTAAGGAGGTGCCTTATGAGGAGGGTGATGGCAACGGGTGTCATTTTGATGGCTTTGGGGACAGCCGGCACGGCTTCTGCCGACAGCAGGGATAACGGTTGCGAGAAGCTCCCCGGCTACGCCAGCCTGAAGGCTGCGCTGATCGCCGCCCGGAGCGCGAGCAACGGCGGTTTCAATCTCGACATGTGGGGTGCCATCGTGAACCGTGACGGCATCGTCTGCGCGGTCGCCTTCACCGGCTCAGAGCGCGGCTCCCAATGGCCCGGCAGCCGCGTGATCGCCGCCCAGAAAGCTAACACCGCCAACGCCTTCAGCCTCCCCGGGCTCGCCCTTTCCAGCGCCAACCTGTGGGCCCCGGTGCAACCGGGTGGCTCGCTCTACGGCTTGCAGGCCAGCAATCCGGTGGACACGGCCACTAGTTACAAGGGACCCTCCCGCGATTACGGCACCGGCTTCGACCCCTTGATCGGCAACAAGATCGGCGGCATCAACGTCTTCGGCGGCGGCCTTGCCCTCTACAACAGGCAGCACGAACTGGTGGGGGGGCTGGGGGTTAGCGGAGACACCTCCTGCGCCGACCACAACATCGCCTGGCGCACCCGGAACAACCTGCATCTGGACTACGTCCCTGCCGGCGTCAGCGGCGATGCCGCGCGCCCCGACAACATCAACTACCAGGGGATAGCAGCCACCGACACCTTGGCTAACGACTTCTCCCATCCCATCTGCAAGATAGCCGGGGACGACAAAGTTTCCGCCATCAGCGCAAACCTGCCGCCAATCCCAGAGCCTACCCGCTCGGAGAAAGCGGGGCAGTCGCAAAAGGTGGGGAGGGCGAGCGACCAGGAGATCCTGCAGACAGTGAAAAACCGTCTCCCGTAGCAGTGTTCGCTTCGTTATGTCTTCATTGTTCTAACGGGTGATGGCACGCGAGGCAGGCAATCCCACCCTGAAACGAGAAAAGCCGCCCATGATCTGTTCATGGACGGCTTTTGAAATTATCGCCTGTTTCTTCGGCAGCTCGGCCACCTGCCGCCACCAACAGGTCCGAAGCTTTGCGCGCCTGGCACGTGGCCAGGGTAACCTTTTCGGAAACAGGCTGATGGAAATTGTACCCACTTGTTGGTGGATGTAAAGCAACTAATTTTGCGATAACCACTTATTTTGTGACATGGACGGAGCTGTGCTGACGATTGACTTGGCAAGCGAGGGAGAGTGTAATGGATGTGGAGTGAGCCTTGGAAAAAAGGTCACATCATCAAAACGAGGTCATGCCGCTGCAGGACGGGCAGGATGACCGGTGTCTTGCGGGGGTAGCGACCCACGGAGGACTGGCCATGAAAATAGAAAAGATCGGCATCGTGGGATCCGGCAACATCGGTGGAAATTTGGGGATATTGCTGGCAAAAGCTGGTTATCAGATCTTTTTCAGTTCAAGGCACCCGGACACGTTGAAGGATGTGGTGGCCGAGGCGGGAGCCAACGCCCGCGCCGGACAGGTCGCCGACGCCATCGCCTTCGGTGATCTGGTCGTGCTGTCGGTCCCGATGAAGGCGCTTACTGAACTTGACCGGCAAACAAAGCAGGCGCTGCAGGGAAAAATTGTCATCGACACCTCTAACCCTTACCCGGAAAGAGACGGCAACATTGCCAACGAGGCACGTTTAGAGCCGGGTGGCATGGGGGTCTTCGTCTCCCGTCTCCTTCCCGGCGTCAGGTTGATTCGGGGATTCAACTCCGTCTACTTCGAGGATCTGAAGAAAACGAAAAATAAGAACGGCGAGACCATCGGCATCCCGCTGGCCGGTGACGACAAAGAGGCGCTCGAGGTTGCCGTTGAGCTGGTAAGGCGTATCGGGCTGGACCCGGTGGTGGTTGGCGGTCTGAAAGGGTCGAGGCTGTTCGACGTCGGAAGCCCCGTCTACGCGACCAGCGCCCCGGCGCGTGAGATCAAGAAACAGCTGCAGTTGTAAGGAGAGAGGTCCAATCAGCTAGCTACTCGACAGGCTCAGGGCCGGCTTTGAACGGGCCAAAAGCCGTTCACCCTGAGCCTGCCGGAGGACGTCACGCCACGAACAATCCCATGAACTCCTCGACCGGCATGTTCTCCAGCCGTGTCCGGTTGGCGAACAGCGCCATGATCGCCTCCACCTGCTGCGCAGGCAGCCGGGCCGCCAGGCTCGCCTTGCATTTCTCTTCCAGGTGGGGAAGCGCCTCCGCCCGGCGGCGGCGATGCCCCAGCGGATATTCGATCTCCACCCCCGCCACCCTTTTCGGCTCCCCGTCGGTCTTCAGATACACCTCCACCGAGTTGGCGATCGAGCGTTTCTCCGGATCAAGGTAATCCCTGCTGTAGCTCTTGTCCTCAACTACCTCCATCTTTTCACGCAGCCGGTCGATGCGCGGGTCGGCGGCCACCTCGTCAGAATAATGCTCCGCGGTCAACTGGCCGTAGATGAGGCCGATGGCGGTCATGTACTGGATGCAGTGGTCGCGGTCGGCCGGGTTGTAGAGCGGGCCGGTCTTGCTGATGATGCGGACGGCTGATTCCTGGGTGTGGATGACGACCCGGTCGATCTCGTCCAGCCGTCCCCTGACAGCCTCGTGCAGCTTGATCGCGCACTCCACCGCGGTCTGGGCGTGGAATTCGGCGGGGAAGGCGCTCTTGAAGAGGACGTTCTCCATGACGTAGGAGCCGTAGGGACGCTGGAAGCGGAACTTCTCGCCCCGGAAGGTGACGTCGTAGAATCCCCAGGTCTTGGCGGTGAGGGCGCTGGGATACCCTTTCTCTCCCGCCATGGTCAACAGGGCGAGACGGACGCCGCGGCTGGCGGCATCTCCGGCCGCCCACGATTTGCGACTGCCGGTGTTGGGGGCATGCCGGTAGGTGCGCAGGCTCTGGCCGTCCACCCAGACCTGCGAGATGACGTCCATGAGCTGTTCCCTGCTCCCCCCCAGAAGCCGCGTCGCCACGGCGGCGGTTGCCAGCTTTACCAGTACCACGTGATCGAGGCCGACCCTGTTGAAGCTATTCTCCAGCGCCATGACCCCCTGGATCTCGTAGGCCTTTATCATCGCCGTCAGCACCTCCCGCATGGTGAGGGGCGGCTTCCCCTCCGCCCGCTGGCGGCGGGCCAGGAAATCGGCCACCGCCAGGATCCCCGCCAGGTTATCGGAAGGATGTCCCCATTCGGCAGCCAGCCAAGTGTCGTTGAAATCGAGCCAGCGGACCAGCAGGCCGATGTCGAAGGCTCCCTTCACCGGATCGAGTTCGAACTTCGTTCCCGGAACCCGCACCCCCAGCGGTACCGTGGACCCCGGCACGTACGGGCCCAGCAGTTTCGTGCATTCCGGGAAACCCAGCGCCAGCATCGCGCAGCCGAGGCTGTCCATCAGGCAAAGACGCGCAGTGTCGTACGCCTCGGAGCTTTCGATCTTGTAGTTGCAGACGTAATCGGCGATGGCTTCCATCTCCTGGTCGGGGGCGGGACGGACGTTTTGATCGGCTGTTGTCATTACTATCCCCTTTTCTCTAGCGGAATGAATTTCTTCGGTTCGGGGCCCACGTACTCGGCGATGGGCCGGAAGATCCGGTTGGCGCTGCGCTGCTCGATCACGTGGGCCGACCAGCCGGAGACGCGGGCAAACACGAAAAGCGGCGTGAACATGGTAGTCGGGAAGCCGCAGAGGTGGTAGGCGATGGCGCTGTAGAAATCGAGGTTCGGGCGCAGTCCTTTCTCGCGCAGCATGACTTGCTCGATCCTCTCCGCAATCCGGTACTGTTCCATGCTCCCCGCCGCCTCGGAGAGTTTTTTCGCCCACTGCTGGATGATGGGTGAGCGCGGGTCGAGGTTGTTCTTGTAGACCCGGTGCCCGAAGCCCATGATCTTATCCTTGTTCCGCAGCATGGCCATCAGCCCCTTTTCCGCGTTGTCTGGTGAGTCGAAGCGGCTGATCAGCCGCATGGCTTCCTCGTTGGCGCCACCGTGCAGCGGGCCGCGCAGGGTGCCGATGCCGGAGGTGATGGCGGAGTAGAAGTCGGAGAGGGTGGAGGTGGTGACGCGGGCGGAGAAGGTGGAGGCGTTGAACTCGTGTTCGGCGTAGAGGATGAGCGAGGCGTCCAGCGCGGCCCGCTGCAATTCCTCAGGCTTTTGGCCCTGCAAAAGCGCCAGGATGTGCCCGGCGTGGCTTGCCTCCACCGATTCGGTGGAGATGCGCTGCCCGTTGGTGCGGTAGTGGTACCAATAGAGGAGCATGGAGGGGAAGCAGGCCAGCAGCCGCTGCGCGATGTGGAGTTGGTCGACGCTGCCGCCTTCAGGCTCGATGGTGCCCAAGGCCGAAGCCCCCGTGCGCAGCACGTCCATGGGGTGCGCCGTGGCGGGGAGTTGTTCGAGAACGGTCCTCAGCGCAGGCGGCAGGTAGCGCATAGAAACCAGCCGGTCCCGGAAGCTGGACAGCTCCTCATGGCCGGGAAGGTCTCCGTGAATGAGCAGGTAGGCCACCTCCTCGAAGGAGGCATGCGCCGCAAGATCGTTGATGGAGTAGCCGCGGTAGGTAAGACCGACACCTTTTTTGCCGACAGTGCTTATGGTGGTTTCCCCGGCAATGATCCCTTCCAGTCCGGGGCTGAAATTGGTGCTCATGGCTTTTCCTCCTTTCCGTACAACTGGTCCAACTTCTTTTCGTACTCGTGGTAGCCGAGGAAGTCGTAAAGCTCCGCCCGGGTTTGCATGAGATCGACCACCTCACGCTGGGTCCCCTGTTCCCGGATCGCCCGGTAAACCCGCAGGGCGGCAGCCGACATGGCGCGGAACGCCGAGAGCGGGTAGAGTGCCAGGCTGACCTCGGCGCAGGCGAGCTCCTGGACGGTGAAAAGCGGGGTGGATCCGAACTCGGTGAGGTTGGCGAGGACGGGGAGCCCGGTCTCCTGCGCGAAGCGCCGGTAGTGGGACAACTCCCCCAAGGCTTCCGGGAAGATCATGTCAGCGCCTGCTTCCCGGTATCGGCAGGCGCGCTCGATGGCGGCCTCGAGCCCTTCCACCGCCACCGCGTCGGTGCGGGCCATGATGACAAAGTCGGGGTCGGTCCTGGCATCGGTCGCGGCCTTGATGCGATCCACCATCTCGGCCGTCGTGACCAGCGCCTTGCCCGGCCGATGGCCGCAGCGCTTGGCAGCCACCTGGTCCTCGATATGCACACCGGCGGCGCCGGCCCGGCACATCTCGCGGATGGTGCGTCCGATCATGAAGGCGTGTCCCCAGCCGGTGTCTATATCGACCAGCACCGGCAGCCGGGTTGTCGCGGTGATGCGCCGCAGGTCTTCCAGCACGTCGGAGAGGGTGGTCATCGCCAAGTCCGGCAGGCCGTAGGAGGCGTTGGCGACACCCGCACCCGAAAGGTAGAGCGCGCGGAAACCCGTGCGTTCCGCCATCACTGCGGCGTAGGCGTTGATGATCCCCGCCACCTGGAGCGGCTTTTCCTCCCTGACCGCCGACCTCAGCAACCCTCCCGGCGTACTACCTGTCACCATGATTTCTCCTCCTCAAAACAGATAACGTTCATGACTCCACTCAGGCAGCCGATCCCCTCGCCCCTTTAGGGGAGAGGGTGGCCGAAGGCCGGGTGAGGGTTGTCCCGACCTTGTGGAATGTCCCGCCCTCACCCCTGCCCCTCTCCCCCGAGGGGGCGAGGGGCGTTTTTAGCCACCCTCATTTTACCACCCGCAACGGCAATAATCCTCTCTTCAATTTGTCAGGACAGAATGTGAGCCATTGCAAATACAGCGAGAACGTTTACCTTATGATGTGATGTCTGTGCCGTCAAGAAAAGAGGAGACGCTATGAGAGAGAAAAGGGTCGTGGTGCGCGACCTCATGCAGAAGGATTACGAGTACGTTCTGAGTGAGCCGGAAGGAAAGAACTTTCATCCCGATTTTAAGCCGGAGCTGACACCAAAGGAACTGCTGAAGATGGGGGTTTTCGGCGGCAAATACATGACCGACTGCCGCGACGAATTTCCAGCTGACTGGTTCGAGGAGGCGAAACTCTGTCACGAGCGTCATGATGCGGAGTTGAACTTCTTCGGCGTCAACGCCTCAAAGCCCCTTTCCTACTGGCGGGCCAAAGGGTGGATCTATCACGAGGATCCGCGAGGGTGGTTCCAGTGGTATTGCCGCTATTACCGGGGACGGCGTTGCGCCGATGACGAGAGGCAGATCAAGAGATGGAAGGCGATCAAGCGGCACATTCTCCAGCTCAAGAAGAACTGCGTGAAAGGCGATCTCTCCTGCCGCCGCAGGCAGCGCCAGGCCCTTCTGCACTGGGCCTATGACAGCAGGAACATGTAACATTTCTCCGCTTCTACCCGCCCATCGTCCCCTCCCCTTCAAGGGGAGGGCCAGGGTGAGGATGGGGTGAGTCTTCAAAGGAGCAACCTATGCCCGAAGGCCCGGAGGTGGAACTCGATAAGCAGCACGAAACCATTCACGAGGAGTTCGAGAAGGAAGGTGGATCCTTTCTCAAGCAGATATCGCTGACCACCGCCGTCCTTGCGGTGCTGGCCGCCCTGGCCTCCCTTCAGGCAGGCACCACCGTTAACATGGCGCTGGCGTTGAGGACCGAAGCGGTCCAACTGCAATCGCAGGCCTCGGATCAATGGTCGTACTACCAGGCGAAGGGGATCAAGTCCGCCGTTCAGGAGGCCTCGCGCTCGGCCTGGCTGGCGGTCGGCAAGGAACCGCCCCTCGGCTTCGAAGACAAAATGAAGCGTTACCAGGAGGAGCAGGTAGAGATCAGCAACAAGGCAAAGGAGAAAGAAAAGGAGCGGGATGAGAGGATGCGGGAATCGGAGCATCTTCTTCACAAGCACCACGGTTTCGCCAAATCGGTCACCCTTTTCCAAGTCTCCATCGCCTTGGGCGCCGTCGCCGCCCTGACCCGTTCCCGCTCCGTCTGGGTCGGCTCTCTGCTGGCCGGAGCGGCCGGCCTCGTCCTCTTCATCCTGCCGTTTACCTATTAACCGCAGGGTCCTTCCAAAGCTCGTCTCCCGAAGCGCCAATCCAGCAATCTCCGCGATCCAGGCCACCGCTCCCAGTCAGCCTCCTCCGCTGGAGGAGGCTCCAGAGTTTTCCTTCCCTCTCGAAAGGCAGAGGTGAGAGAATGAATGGGAGCGATGTAACCTCCTGCTTCGGGAGGAGCGACCGGGTTTCTGGAGGCTCTCATGTCTACCGAACGTGTACCCCTCATCATCGGCGCCGGCCCTGTTGGTCTGGCGGCCGCCCTGTTCCTGGCACGGCAGGGCCAACGGGTGAGGATAGTCGAGATGCTGGACAGAGACAATGGGCTAAGGCAGCCAGTGGACAGGCAGGTGGTGCGGAGGGTGGAACTGTTGACCAGCATGGTGGCGGGCCAGTCCACCTTCACCCGCGCCGTTCGGGACTTGGCATTCCCGGCGGCGGTAAAGACACCGGTCCTGCACACCAGAATACTCAAGGCGGTAACCGGCCTCGATCACCCGTTGTCAACTTGAGGTCTAAACTCCTCCTCCCGAAGGGGGGAGGTTGGGTGGGGGGGACGGTGCCTCGCAGCTGCGGTAACTGTTCCTCGATTAGGGGCGATAGTTCCCCCTCCCTAACCCTCCCCCTTCGGGAGAGGGGATGTCGGACGGGTGACGAACTCGACCGCGACAGGGTGACGGGTCAACGATGCCGACAGGACGGACTGGAATTCAACGGGAGGGCTATCTGGGGGGGCGACTTTGGAGGAGACAACGATGACATCACGAATAAATTTCGCCAAAGCGGCGCCTGGCGTGATGGAGGCTATGCTCGTTCTGGAAAAATACCTTGCCGGTTGCAAGCTGGACGAGTCCCTCCTTAACCTGGTGAAGATGCGTGCTTCGCAGATCAACGGTTGTGCCTACTGTCTCGACATGCACTCAAAAGATGCACGGGCTGCCGGGGAGTCGGAACAACGACTCTTCCTGCTGAACGCATGGCGGGAGGCACCCTGCTACAGCGAACGGGAACGTGCTGCGCTGGCCTGGACGGAAGCGCTGACCATGGTTACCGAAGGGCACGTCCCGGACGAAGTGTACGAGCTTGCTTCCCGGTATTTCAACGAGAAGGAACTGGGCGACCTGAGCCTGGCGGTGGTCGCCATCAACGGCTGGAATCGGCTGTCCATCGCCTTCCGCCCCGAAGTGGGTGGCTACCAACCGCGTCGCAAGGGGTAGCGGGAGGATGGGCGGGGTGAAAGCGGTTGGCTACGTTTGCCCCGCCGCCTTGGCGGCAACGCGCGCAGTGAACTTGTCAAAATTGATGGCGAAGCGCTCGTGAGTGCCGCGCCCGATGACATCCACCTCGTCCCGCGCCTCGATCTCCCACACGGTCCGCTTGCCGTCGACCTCCACAAGGCGCACCTTCGCGGTTACCTGCATGCCTACCGGCGTAGCCGCCTCGTGGCTTACCTTGATCATCGTTCCCACCGTCCGCTCCCCTTCCTCCATGTACGGCTTGAGCGCTTCCATGCAGGCCCACTCCATGAAGCCGACCATGAAGCCGGTGGCGAACACCTCCGGCATATTTTCGAACAGCTCCGCTTCCGGATACAGATAAGGTACCGTCTTTTCCTTAGGGACCCGATAGGTATGAGTATGCTCCAGCCCCGCTTTCAGGGTGTCTTTCATTGCAGTCTCCTTTACTAGAAAGATTGGCGAGGATCTTCCCCCAGCGTCCCTTCTCCTTCAAGGAGAAGGACAGGATGAGGATGGGTTTCCCTTCCGGCTTATACCCCATCCTCACCCCGACCCTCTCCTTGAAGGAGAGGGAGAAGTTGGCTGAGCGAAAGAATGTAACGAATGGTCGTCTATGCGACGGAGGTCCGAGCGCGATCTCACTACCTACTTCACCCGCCCGGCCCTGATCTTCAACGGCCAGGCGACCTGCCTGCTCTCCTGCCGATCCCCCCATGCCTCCTCAAGTTCCGCACCAACGAGCGCGACCGGATCCTCGCCGGTCTTCGCCTTGTACTCCTTTACCGCGGACCAGGTGGAAAGGTAGCCGATGACCTGCTCAAAGCTCCAGCGGACGGTCATGGCGATTTCCGGGACGGCGATCTCCTCAAAGGGAAATGCCAGCGTGCGGTAGCCGGCATCGACGTGCCGCCGCTCGGGAGGCCAGTAGCTCCCCAACATGTCCCCGTAAAGCCTGCCCAGCACGCGGTCGAGCTCAGGCGTGAGCGTGAAGAGCCCGTAGGTGATGGCGGCGAAAACGGCTTGCGGGCGCGCGACGCGGCGCACCTCAGCATAGAAGGCGTCCAGGTCGAACCAATGCAGGGCCTGGGCTGCGATGATCAGGTCCTGGCTCCCCTGCGGCACACCGGTCTGCTCGGCCGGCGCCACCAGGTAACGCACCTTTTCGTCGGCGATGGCGGCCTCGATCTGCTTCGCGCTGGGATCGACGCCGGTCACTTCGTCGAAGCAGCGTGCCAGGGCCACCGTCGCCTGCCCGGTCCCGCAGCCGCAGTCGAGCGCCCGTTCCCGCGCCGGTGCGACCTCCGCAAGCCACTGGAAAAGCTCCTCCGGATACTCCGGCCGGAATTCCCGATATGCCTTGGAAACCTCCGAGAAATGGTCCTTGAATACCTGGCTCATCTTAAGCTGCCCCCGCCTTTTTCTTGCAATCTAACACAGCGGATTATATAAATAAAATATATTATAACTATGAAGTTGATAGCCATTACCTATGAGGTCTCACTGATGGAGTTTCGACAGATTCGGTACCTGCTGGAGATAATACGTGGCGGAGGATTCACCCGTGCCGCCGAGACCTTGGGCATCTCCCAGCCTTCCCTATCCATTGCCGTTCAGAAACTGGAGGACGAGCTGGGAGTCACCCTGATCAACCGGCAGGAGCGGAAGATCGCCCTGACTGCGGAGGGGCGCGCCTTCTTCGAAAGGGCCTGTCAGATCGAGGAACTCTTCAAGGGAACGGTCCACGAAATGGAAGAGTTCCGGGGGCTGGAGAAAGGGGAGGTGAGGATCGGCATCCCCGGTATGCTGGCCACCCATTACTTTCCGGCGTTGATCGCGCAATTTAGGGAGCTCTATCCTGACCTGAAACTATCGGTGCACTCGGCTGGTGCCAACAGTATCCAGTCTCTTATTGAATCGGGCGCGTTGGACGCAGGCATCGTTTCCGGCCACGAACTGCCGGACTGGGTGGAAAGCCGGGGGGTGATCCGCGAGGAAATCGTGGCCTGCGTGGCTGCCGCCCATACGCTTGCCTCCAAACCGGCCATGACGTTGGAGGAGTTGTCCCACGAGCCGCTTTTCCTCTTCAGCGAGGGTTTCTTCCAGCGGCAGGCGGTCACCGATGCCATGGCCGCTCGCGGCCTCGTTCCCAACGTGGTCTTCGAAACTAACCTGGTACCGCTCCTGAAGAAGGTCACCGCTCAGGGCGGAGGCGTGTCCACCTTGCTCCGGATGGCGGTAGAGGAGCCGGAACTGAAGGCAATTTCCTTCTCCCCGCCGCTCTTCGTGGACGCTGTGGTGATCTGGAAGAGGAATGCCTACCTGTCGAGGGCCGCCAGGACCTTCCTTGAATTCCTGCAAGGAGCGGAGAAGTAGTTGCACCCGTCAGCGGCCGCCCGTGGGAGCCTGACTTCTTCAGCCGGCGGCCTTGCCTCGCTTCTGCAAGTACCAGGGGGAGTTCACCACCAGGATTTCCGGCCCGCACCTGAGCAGGAGGAGTTCCTTGAGCAGGGTCGCGCGGTGCCGGAAGAGGAAGTTATACCACCTCTTCTCCACCAGCTCGGGGATCATCACGGCGATGGGACGGCCGGGATGCTGCTTGGAGAGCTTGTTCACGTAGGCGAGCAGCGGATCGAAGAACTCCCGGTAGGGCGACTGGATGATCTCCAGGTGCGGGAGCTGCTGCCCGCACCGCTTCGCCGGCTCCTCCACGAGCTTGCGCCAGTTCTGGGTCAGGTCCTCGGCGTTGACCTCCTCGGTGACGATCTGCACGGCGTGCACTTCCCCGCCCAAAGAGAGGGCTTCCCTGAGCGCCTTGCCGGTGACCCGGCTGATCCGCTTCATCGGCACCACCACGATGGGAGCCGGGATGTCGGTCAGGTCGAGCGGCTCGGACACCTCTTCGACCTTCCGCTCGATCATCTCCTGGTACTTCCTGATCTTCTGGAAGAGCAGGATGAACAGTGGCATCAACAGGATAGTGATCCACGCCCCCTCGACGAACTTGGCGACGGCGATGATGGCCAGCGTTATGCCGGTCGCCAGTGCGCCAGTCCCGTTGAAGATCATGGCGTGCGTGGCGTGACTCTTCTTCGACTTCCGCCAGTGGAAGACCATTCCCAGCTGGGAGAGGGTGAAGGCGGAAAAGGCGCCCACCGCAAAAAGCGGTATCAGCCGGTCGGTGACCCCGCCAAACAAGATCAGCAACAGGCCGGAAAGTATGGCCAGGATAAGGATTCCCCAGCTGTAGGCCAGCCGGCGACCGCGGTGGGCGAACTCAGCGGGCAGAAAGTCATCCTGGGCGAGCAATTGGCAGACCCGCGGAAATCCGGTGAAGCTTGTGTCTGCGGATAACAGGAGCACCGCGAGAATGGCCGAAATACTCAGATAGTAGAAGGGCCCTCGTCCCACCACGGCGGCCAGCATCTGGGAAAGAACGCTCTGATATCCTCGTTGTCCAGGAGAAGTGGCGCTGATGCCGTAGGTATGGACGAGCACAGCTATGCCTGCCAGCATGAGGGCGAGGATGCCCATGATCACGGTGAGGGTGCGATTGGCTCGCTCGGCGGAGGGCTTTTTGAAAATGGGGACTGCGTTACTGACCGCTTCCACGCCGGTCAGCGCGGTACAGCCGCTGGCGAATGCCCGCAACAGCAGCCAGCCGCTCGCCGTCTGGATCGAGGAAGGGATGTGGGGTGGCGGTTGCACCGGGATCGGGTGCCCGTGCATGGCTACCAGTTTCCAGATGCCGATGCCGATAGTGGTCCCGATGCACCCGATGAACAGGTACGTCGGCAGGAGCAGCAGTAGACCGGTGGAGCGGATACCCCGCAGGTTCAGCATGGTAAGCAGCAGCAAGATGCCCAGGCAAAGGTCAAGGGTGTAAGGGAGAAGCTGCGGCACTGCCGATGCCAGGGCCGCCACACCGGCAGAGATGGCCACCGCGACGTTCAGGACGTAGTCCAGGCAGAGGGCGGTCGCCGCCAGCAGGCCGGGAAGCAGACCGAGGTTCTCCTTGGCGACGGTGAAGGAACCGCCTCCCTTGGGATAGGCCGGAATCGTCTGCCGGTAGGAAAGGGCGACGATGGCCAAAAGGGCGATGATGAACACCGAGATGGGGATCATGTATCCGGAACTCGCGTTGCCTAAGGCGAGCAGGATGGTGAGAGCAGCTTCGGGGCCATACGCGGCGGAGGCGAGAGCATCCAGTCCTACTACGGGGATCGCGGAGACGCTGGAGAGAGTCTCCGTCTTTTCTTCATCGCTTTTCAGCGGTTTCCCGAACAGCAACTCCTTGACCGACATCGGTGTCTCCTCTCTCCGATTCGGCTATTCATGGTTGCGAACTTTTCCATGACCCTTCTATCGTATTGTCAGACGCTACGAGGATATTTGCAAGCAATGGCTGGTGCTCTGGCTAAAACCGGAACTGGAAGGAATGCTACCGGTAAAAAAAGAGAGGCGTGAAAGGTTTCGCGAACCTTCCAGGTCATACGGAAAGATATGGGAGCGTTTAGTTACGGCACCGGGAAGATGCTCAACCTTCTCCCTCGGGTTGGCAGACGAAGCGGCGACAAATGGCGGGGCGGTGCTCGTAGATGCCGCAGCGGCTACCCTGCAGGAACTCGCAGCCGTTTTCGATGATCAGCTTGTGAGGCCCGTAGAGGGAGAATTGGAGGCGGGTGGCCCCCAGCGATTCGAGATCGCGGTATTCGTCCCAGGTGAGCTCGACGGTGGGAAAGGAGCGGCAGCAAACCCCATCGCACTCCCTGCAGCAGGTGGGGTCGTCGACAGGATGGTCCAGCAAGATACCGTGTCGCTTCTTTTCGTGCCTGATGAACAGCATTGCCTCGCCCTCCTCCGCTAATGCTGACTTCGGTGGAAGAAACAGTCATAGGTCAGGGCTTGGGAAGCACAGGATGATTGAGCGCACTATAACGCAATTCTCGGCCAAGTTACAAGAAGGATAATGGGCGCAGCTACTGTATGTGGCAGCGCTTTTCCGTACTTCAGAGACTCTTGGTGGTGACTTTGCTGAATGGGTGGTCGGCACCGTGCCGAGGTTGAAGTGGCAGTTACGAGGAGATCATTCGCCGAGGTGTTTCAAGGCGTTGAGCATGGGGTCGCTGGATACCTTGATCAGCCCGTCCAATGGACTGTTCATCTCAACGATCAGCAGTAGAGATGCGGAGACGGACAGCGCACAGAAGAAGAGCACCGCGATTACAGTCACATTGCGCGGGGCAAAGATGCCGTAGGTGATGTTGAGGATAGCGAACCAGGAAATAAGGATTATCAGGAATATCAACGGCAGTTTCGTATGGTGCTGCTGAACCAGCACCCACTTTGACTGCATTATATCAGCGACGATCTGCATGCTCTGCGCATGTATCGCCCGTTGTTCATCGGACTTAGGTGTGAGCTGACGGACGTGCACAGCCAGCCGCTCTCCAGTTTTGCTCCCTTCCAGTGCTTTCACCCCAGTTAGACCGCTGTTCAATTCAGGCCAGACAAGATGAACGGTGTGCGTGACGGAGTCGCGCAATTCCGAACGGATCTCCTTGGTCTCCGGACCGTATTGGGCCAGTAGCCGGTCCAGGGTGATTGCCTTGGCGGACATCTGGATCAAGCCAGTGTTGACGGAGTCGTAGGTACTTTTTGAGGAGCTGACCAGCAATCCCAGGACGAGCGCGGCCATGGTCGCGATGAGTCCAGCTCCGAGTTTTACCGTGTCCTTGGATTCCGGACGGAGGTGGTGGTCAGGCAATACGCATTGGATGGCGAATCCCAGGAGGGCACCGCCAAAGATACTCGCAAACGCGATGAGGGCGATGAGCAACGAGTTCATGCTGCCTCCTCATGGCTTGGCTCGAGTGGCCCCTGTTCCTAATGAGTACGTCTCCCAAAAGATAGAGTATACCGTTCTTTTCAGATACTGTGCCGCAG
The DNA here is from genome assembly GCF_035254065.1 of Geomonas sp. Classification (GTDB taxonomy): domain Bacteria; phylum Desulfobacterota; class Desulfuromonadia; order Geobacterales; family Geobacteraceae; genus Geomonas. Next base: position 1,648 of record NZ_DATFBA010000268.1, on the reverse strand, counting down.
CCAGCTGACAATGCAGTACCCGCTGGCAGCGGCGGCGGGGGATTTCTGCCGGCAGTAGGCAGGGGGCCCTGAAGGCCGCTGCGAACAGGACCGCCATCCCGCCTATTTTACTCCGAACACGAAATAGGAGAGCGACAGTAGGGCAAGCACCCATATACCGGCCTTGACCTCGGACAGGCGGCCGGTGGCGGCCTTCATGACGGGGTAGGCGATGAAGCCGACGGTCATGCCGACGCCGATGTTGTAGGTGAAGATCATGAGGACGATGGTGAGGAAGGCTGGGATCAGCTCGGTGAGGTCGTCGAAGTCGATCTTGGTGAGTGGGCTGAGCATGAAGGAGCCGATCACGATGAGGGCTATCCCGTACGCGTGGGGCGGCACGATGGTGAAAAGCGGTGCCAGGAAGAGGGCGAGCAGGAAGAAGAGGGCGGTGATGAGCGAGGCGAAGCCGGTGCGGCCTCCCTCCTCGATGCCGGCGGCCGATTCTATGTAAGCGCCGGTGGTGGTCGTCCCCAGAAGCGGCGCCGCCACCGTGGCCAGCGCATCGGCGAGCATCGGCTTCTCGATCTCGGGGAGGTTGCCGTTCTCGTCCAAAAGGTCGGCCCGCATGGAGAGCCCGAGCAGGGTGCCGACCGTGTCCAGGAAGGCCATGATGAAGACCGTGAGCACGATCGGGAAGAAGGCAGGTTTCAGCGCACCGGCGAGATCGAGCTTGAAAAGGATGGGCGTCAGGTCGGGGGGGAGGCTGAAGAACTGCGCCGGCAGCGGGGTCACCTTGAGTGCGATGGAGGCTATGGTGGTGGTCACGATGCCGATCATCATGGCACCCAGCACCTTACGCGACATGAGGATCACCGTGAAGAGCAGCCCGAGGAGCGCCAGCAGCACGGAGGGCTGGGCGATGTTCCCCAGTTTCACCGGCGCCCCCGGAACGCCCAAAGCAACGATGCCGGTTTCATTCAAGCCGATGAAGGTGAGGAAGAGGCCGATGCCGGCGGCGAAGGCGCACTTGAGGGAGAGGGGGATCGACTCTGCCAGCCAGCTCCGCACCCGGAACAGCGTCAAGAGTGTGAAGAGGACGCCGGCGAAGAAGACGGCGGCCAGGGCCGTCTGCCAGCTGTACCCCATCACCTTGACCACCACGAACGCGATGAAGGCGTTCTCGCTCATGTAGGGGGCGATGGCGAAGGGGCGGTTGGCGAAGAGCGCCATCAGCACGGTGCCGAACACGGCGGCCAGGATGGTAGCCGTGGTGGAGGGCCCGCGAGGGATGCCTGCGTTTTCCAGGATGGCTGGATTCACGATGATGATATAGGCCATGGTCAGGAAGGTCGTCAGGCCGGCCACGGTCTCCCGGCGGAAATCGGTCCGGTAGTCATCGAACTTGAAGAAAGCGGCGATGCGGGAGGTCATATACGCTCCTGGGGACCGGCTCCGACAGGTGTCCGTCCCCTTCTGGTTTCGAAGTGGGGATGTTGCCCAAAAACGCCTAAAACTAACAAATTCCGGTAACATTTTCAATTAATTACCTGCTGCGCTATCATCCTCCGCTATGATGTCCCAATTAATTACCTGATGAGCCATCATCCTCCGCCATGATGTGCCCCCCTTGATAAAGGGGGGCAGGGGGATTGCTTCTGGAACTCCA
>NZ_DATFBA010000267.1:0-13478 GCF_035254065.1 Geomonas sp. | reverse complement strand
CGGGCACCCAGACCTGCGCCGCATCCTGATGCCACACGACTGGCAGGGGCATCCGCTCAGGAAGGAGCACCCCTCCCGCGCCACGGAGCTGCCGCCCTATACCACGGCGGACGCGCAGAGGCACAAGGCACTGCCGGCCGGGGACTTCTTCGACCGGGTGGACGACCAGACCCTGATCCTCAACCTGGGTCCGCAGCACCCCGGCACCCACGGCGTCATCCGGTTCATCCTGAAGCTCTCCGGGGAGGAGATCGTCGACCTGGACACCGACATCGGCTATCACCACCGGGCGGCAGAGAAGATAGGAGAGCGGCAGAACTGGCACCAGTTCCTCCCCTACACCGACCGCATCGACTACCTGGCTGGGGTCCAGAACAACCTGGCGTACGTGCACACGGTAGAGTCGCTGTGCGGCGTGGAGGTGCCGGAGCGCGCGCAGTACATCCGGGTCATGATGGCCGAGCTCTTCCGCATCGCCAACCACCTGGTGTGGCTCGGTACCTTCGCGGCAGACATCGGGGCCATGACGCCGGTCTTCTATACGTTCACGGACCGGGAGAAGATCTTCGATATCGTGGAGACCGTCACCGGCGGGCGCATGCACCCCGCCTGGTTCAGGATCGGGGGCGTGGCGGAAGATCTTCCGGAGGGTTGGTTGGAGAAGGTGAAGGCCTTCCTCGATTGGTTCCCGCCCAGGCTCGCCGAGTACGACAAGCTTTTGACCGGCAACCCCATCTTCAAGGCGCGCCTGGTCGGGGTCTCGGCCATCTCGGCGGACGAGGCGATCGAGTGGGGGCTCTCCGGCCCCAACCTGAGGGCCTGCGGATTCGACTGGGATCTGCGCAAGAAGATGCCCTACAGCTCTTATGACCACTTCAACTTCGAAGTCGCCACCGCGCAGGGTGGAGACTGCATGGCGCGCTACCTGGTGCGCATGGAGGAGATGAGGCAGTCCTACGCCATCGTAAAACAGGCGGCCGAGGGGATGCCGGGAGGGCGCTGGGTCTCCAGCGACTATCGCTACGTGCTGCCGCAGAAGCACGACACCCTGAACGACATCGAGTCGCTGATCCACCACTTCGTCAACAGCACCCGCGGCATGTCGCCACCCAGGGGGGAGTGCTATACCGCCATCGAGGCGCCCAAGGGTGAGAATGGCTACTTTGCCGTTTCCGACGGCCTGCATACCGCCTACCGGATGCGGATCAGGACGCCGTCCTTCCCCCACATCCAGTCGCTGCCGGTCTTGAGTCGCGGGTGGCTGGTGGCCGATTTCCTGGCCATCATCGGCTCGATCGACTTCGTGCTGGCGGATCTGGACAGGTAAGACTGGAACCTCGAAGAACACCAAAGTAGACGGGAAAAGGCCCCTCATGATACCCGAGCAACTGAAAAAATCCCTGCAAGAGCGCGTCGCTTCGGCGGTCACCGCGCGCGAGGCGGCGGTCGACGTGATGAAGGAGCTGCAGGCTCACTACGGCTGGCTGACGGACGAGGCGGTCGGCGAGGCGGCGGAACTGCTGGGGCTATCCACGCTGCAGGTGGACGAACTCGCCACTTTCTACGAAATGATCTACCGCCGTCCGGTGGGGAAGAAGGTGATCCACGTCTGCGATTCCATCTCCTGCTGGTGCGCCGGTTTCGAGCGGATCATGGACCACCTGAGGACACGGCTGGGCATCGAGGTGGGACAGACCAGCGCCGACGGCATGTTCACCCTGCTCCCCGCCTGCTGCATGGGGATGTGCGGCGACAGCCCCGCCATGTCGGTGGGGGGGAACCTCTACGCCAGCGTGACACCGGAGAAGGTGGACGAGATATTGGAGCAGGAAAGGAAAGGGTGAATAAGTCGGGCACCCTCTCCCCTGAAGGGGCGAGGGTAAAATCAGGAAACATGCTGGAATTACTGAATGGAATATCTTCTTTTCAAACATAACCGCCGGGGCCGGCCGGTCACCTTCAAGGAGTACCGCGACGAGGGGGGATTCGAGGCGCTGACCAAGGCCATCACCAAGATGACGCCCGACGAGGTGCAGCAGACGGTGATGGACTCCGGCCTGCGTGGGCGCGGCGGCGCGGGATTTCCCACCGGCAAGAAGTGGTCGTTCGTCCCGCGCAACCTCCCCGGGCCGCGCTGGCTGGTCTGCAACTGCGACGAAATGGAACCCGGCACCTACAAGGACCGGGTGCTCCTCGAACACAACCCGTACCTCCTGATCGAGGGGATGGCGCTCGCCTGCTACGCCCTCGGGGTCAGGCACGCCTTCATCTTCATCCGCAAGGGGTATGAGAAGGCGGCCGGCTACCTGACTCGGGGCATCGCCGAGGCCAAGGAGGCGGGGCTTCTCGGCGAGAAGGTCCTCGGCAGCGAGATCTCCATCGACCTCGACCTCCACCTCTCCGCGGGACGTTACATCTGCGGCGAGGAGACCGGCCTTATCAACGCGCTGGAGGGGAAGCGCCCCAACCCCAGGATGAAGCCCCCCTTCCCGGCGGTGAAAGGTCTCTGGAACGGGCCGACGGTGGTCAACAACGTGGAGACGCTCGCCAACGTGCCGGCCATCATCGCCAACGGAGCGGCCTGGTTCAAGGGACTTGCCAAAAATCCTGAGGGGGCCGGCAACAAGCTATTTTGCGTGAGCGGTTCGGTCGCCAACCGTATCTGCCTCGAACTTCCCATCGGCACTACCCTAAGGGAGATCATCGACGTCCATTGCGGCGGCATGCGCGACGGGAAGAAATTCAAGGCCTGCATCCCGGGGGGCGCGTCAACCCAGTTCCTGACCGAGGACCACCTGGACGTGCCGATGGATTTCGACACGGTCGCCAAGGCAGGCTCGCGGCTGGGAAGCGCCGGGGTGATCGTCTTCGACGAGGGACACTGCCTGGTCGAGGCCACCCTCAATCTGATCACCTTCTTCGCCCGCGAATCCTGCGGCTGGTGCACTCCTTGCCGGGACGGTCTTCCCTTCGTGAAGGAGATCCTGCAACGGATCGAGACGGGAGGCGGGGAGGAGCGGGACATCGAGATCCTGCGCGAGCACATCAAGTACTTGAACTATTCCTTCTGCGCGCTGGCACCTGGCGCCATGGCGCCGGTGGAGGGGCTTCTGAGGAGTTTCGAGGACGAGGTGAGGGAGCATATCTTAAAGGGGAAGTGCCCTTTGAAGGATTAGGCCTAAAAAAGCAATCCCCCCTGTCCCCCCTTTATCAAGGAGGGGACCTATACGCAGTGTCATTGTTTTGAGAAACCTCGTCCTTCGTTCCCTCCCCTTCAAGGGGAGGGGCAGGGTGAGGATGGGGTTCGGAGATACCTTCTTTCATGCCGAAGCTGATCATCGACAACATAGAGGTTGAGGTGCCGCAGGGAACCAGCGTGCTGGAGGCCGCACGCAAGGTGGGCATCACCATCCCTCATTTCTGCTACCACCCCGCGCTCGCCATCGCCGCCGCCTGCAGGCTCTGCGCCGTCAAGCTCCTGGACGGTCCGGTGAAGGGAATCCAGATGTCGTGCTCGCTTCCCGCGCAGGACGGCATGGTGGTCTCCACCACCGATCCCGAGGCGATGAAGCTCCGCAGCCTGGTCATCGAATGGCTGATGATCAACCACCCCCACGACTGCCCCGTCTGCGACGAGGGGGGCGAATGCCTGCTGCAGGACTTCACCATCGCCGGGGGGCACAGCAGACGGCGCTACCAGGGGAAGAAGCGTACGCATCAGAACCAGTACCTGGGCGAGGGTATCTACCACGAGATGAACCGCTGCATCCAGTGCTACCGCTGCGTCAGGTTCTACCAGGAGTACGCGGGCGGCACCGATTTCGGCGTCATGGGAAGCGCCGGGCGGGTCTACTTCGGCAGGTTCCAGGAAGGTCAGCTGGAATCGCCTTTCTCGGGCAACCTGGTGGATATCTGCCCCACCGGCGTCTTCACCGACAAGACCGGGCGCTTCCGGGCCCGCTACTGGGATTACGAGTACTCCCCCTCCATCTGCCAGCACTGCTCGGTCGGCTGCAATACCGCGCCACAGGCGTACCAGCGGGAAGTGATCAAGATAGTCGGCCGCAGGAACGACGCGGTGAACAGCTGGTTCATCTGCGACCGGGGCCGCTTCGATAAGAAGTACCTGAACGACCCGCTGCGGCCGCGCGAGGCGAAGGTCGACGGGAGCATCTGCGGGTATGAAGATGCCCTTGACGCATTGACCGCGCGCATCAACGACCTGATAAAGGTGAACGGCTCCGGGAGCCTCGCCCTGGTAGGGTCGCCGAGACTCTCCCTGGAGGGGGCCGTTTTGCTTGGCGAACTGGCCAAGCTCCTGGAATCGCCGGTTTGCTTTTACGGGGATGCAGCCTCCTCAAAGGGGAGCATCGCCGCGACCAATCTGCTGGACGAGCAGAGCGCCGCGACCGTACAGGAGCTGGAAGGGGCGGATGTCATCTCCCTGCTGGATGTCGACCTGATCGAGGAGGGGGCGATGCTGGCCCCGGCGATCAGGAAGGCCTCCCTGCGTGGCGCCAAGGTCTACCTTGTTGCAGCCGGACCGAGCGTGGACGGAAAGAAACTTCCTTTCCAGTGGACAGCGGCTGCCAGCGTGAGCGAGGTACCGTCGGAAGAAGGCTCGAAAAGGGTGGCGATCTGCGGCGCCGGCGACCAATGGACAGAAACGGTGGACAAGCTCGCCTCCAGCGGGGTTAAGGTGATGATCCTCCAGCCGGGCCCCAATGCCTTTGCCACCGCTCTCCTCGCCCGTGAGCACGATGCCGCCCCGCTCTCCGAACTTGTGGCCGGGGGCAAGATCAAGGCAGTGGTCAGCTTCGAGGCGGATCTTCCTGCCCAGCTGCCGGCAGGGATCTCGCTCCTTGCCTGCGCGGACTGGCGTGTGAGCGAGGCAGGCGAAAAGGCCGCCGTCTTCCTCCCCACCACGACCTGGGTGGAGTCCGACGGCACCGCCATCAACTTCGAGGGACGGGCGCAACGGTTCCAGCGCGCCTTCAGGGCCGGCCTCCCGCTGAAGGGGCTCGATCCTAAGTACTACCTGCACCAGAAGGAGCCCACACCGCTCCATCCGCCCAGGGTACCGCGCAGCGAGATTCCCGGCGGCCAGGAGCGGGACAGCTGGAAGGTCATCGCCCAACTGATCGAGAGACTGGGTGGCGAACGGATCGAGGAGCCGCTGGTCGGGAAGTGGAGCAAGCTGAAGGATATAGATCCGGAGGGCGGCGGCGTAAGAATCTTCGGGCAGCTATAAGGTTACCGGGAACTACCGACTGTCCCCTCTCCCTCCGGGAGAGGGTTAGGGTGAGGGAACTTTCCACGAAGATGCGAGGCTTCCCTCACCCCCGCCCTCTCCCGAGGGGAGAGGGAGAGCTGGCAGAAGGTGGAGAGAGCTAGAAAGATGGATACGCATTAGGGGCAGATGGCAATTCTATGACTTGGGACCTTCTTGACATAGGCTTCATGGTGGCGAAGATACTGCTGGTATTCTTCATCATCCTGACCCTGGCCGCCTACCTGGTGCTGGCGGAGCGCCGCATCCTGGCCTGGATCCAGGACCGCATCGGCCCCAACCGCGTGGGCCCTTTCGGCCTCCTGCAGCCGCTGGCAGATGTGATCAAGATGCTGACCAAGGAGGACCTGATCCCGGCCGCTGCCGACCGCCTGCTCTTTTCGCTGGCCCCGGCCATGGCGGCCATCCCCGCTATCCTCACCTTCTCAGTGGTCCCCATGGCAGCGCCCCTGACAATTGCCGGCCGCAACGTAAACGTGCAGGTCACCGACCTGGACGTCTCGGTCCTCTTCTTCCTGGCCCTTTCCTCGATCGCCGTCTACGGCGTGGCGCTGGGAGGATGGGCGTCCAACTCCAAATACGCGCTCTTGGGGAGCATCAGGGGCCTCTCGCAGCTGATCTCCTACGAACTTTCCATGGGGCTTTCCCTGGTGCCGGTGGTGATGATGGCCAAGTCGCTGCGCATGGCCGATATCGTGAACGCCCAGGCCGACATGCCGTTCGTGGTCTACCAGCCGATCGCCTTCCTGATCTTCCTGGTCAGTATCTTCGCCGAATGCAAGCGGATCCCCTTCGACCTCCCCGAGGCGGAAGGGGAACTGGTGGCCGGCTTCCACACCGAATACTCCGGCATGCGCTTCGGGCTTTTCTTCGTCGGCGAATACATCAACATCATTGCTCTCGGGGCGCTCGCCTCGGTCTTCTTCCTCGGAGGATGGCGCGGGCCGCTGCTTCCTCCGATCCTCTGGTTCTTCATCAAGGTCACCGTGTTCTCGTTCCTGTTCATCTGGGTCAGGGGCACCCTCCCCCGCCTCCGCTACGACCAGCTCATGCATCTGGGCTGGAAGTTCCTGACCCCGCTTGCGCTCCTCAACATCCTCGCCACCGGCTGGTGGCTTGCTTTGAGATAAAGAGGCGCTGTACCGGGCACTGTAACTCACCACAAGAAGGAGGAACTACGATGAAAACGACAGTGGAAATCGAGTCTGGGGAGGGTTTCACCAAACAGGTGGATGCGGTGGACAGAAATGGCCACACCGCACTGATGGATGCGGCGAAAGCTGGCAACCTCGCCGAGGTCAGCGCTCTTCTCGAATGTGGAGCAAACCTGGAAGCTAGAAGCAGCAAGGGAAGGACCGCCCTGCACTACGCCGCCGCCCACGGCAAGGTCGAAGTGGTCCGACTGCTCCTCTCCAAGGGGGCGCAGGTTGATCCCAGGGACAGGGACGGCTATACCCCGCTGATGCTGTCCGCCAACTACGGTTGCGACGAGACTAGCGAGACTCTGGTGAGTTACGGTGCCGACCCGATGGCCATGTCCTATTCGGGGACCACGGCTTTGGGTTACGCCCAGAACAACCGGCACGCCCACACGCTCGACATCCTGATGCAGTCGCTACGTACCCATTGACGAGCATCTCCACGGCCACATAGGAGGGGACAGGCACCGTGCGGAGCCAGTCCCCCGCTCTTCCCCTCCTCCTGATTTTTTCGGAAGGGCGGCTATCATTGAACAGGCGGCCAGCGGTCGCCGCTGAATCAACCCACTGCTGATACCGGACCGGAGCCGGAGACCAGGTAGCTAATGACCATACTGAGGGACATCAAAGAGATAATCACCGGCCTCGCCATCACCTTCCGTCACATGTTCCGGAAGCCGGTGACCGTGCAGTTCCCCGAGGAGAGGCGGGCCATGCCCTCCCGCTTCCGGGGAAGCATCGTCTTGACCCGTGACCCGGACGGCGAGGAACGCTGCGTTGCCTGTTATCTCTGCTCCGGGGCCTGCCCGGTCGACTGCATCTCGATGGCCGCCGCCGAGGCCCCCAACGGGCGCCGCTACGCCGCCTGGTTCAGAATCAACTTCTCGCGCTGCATCCTGTGCGGCCTCTGCGCCGAGGCCTGCCCGACCCTGGCCATCCAGATGTCTCCGGAGATGTTTCCGTGCAAGAGAACCGTCTTGGACATGGTGTACGAAAAAGAGGATCTGCTGATCGACGGGACAGGCAAGGATCACAACTACAACTTCTATCGCCACGCGGGCATCGGGGTCGTCAACCCGCGTGGCGGCAATCCTGACGAAGATCCGCCGGTCGACGTGCGGTCGCTGCTGCCGTAAGTCACCCTACTGGAGCTACATGGAAGCTGTTCTCTTCTACATCCTGTCCGCAGTCACCCTGATCGGGACGCTTATGGCCATCACCGCCCGCCAGGCGGTGCGCGCCGTCGTCTACCTGGTCACCTCGTTTTTCTCGCTCGCCCTCATCTTCTACCTGCTGGGCGCACCGCTGGTCGCCGCCTTCGAGGTCATCATCTACGCGGGCGCCATCATGGTCTTGTTCCTGTTCGTCATCATGATGCTCGACCTCGGCCACCCCGAGAGTCTCACATTCCCCAGGGCCGCCGATTGGTGGCCCACCATCATCCTCCTTGCCATCATCGTCGGTTCGGTCGGCGTCATCGCCGTCACCAGGGAGCCTGCCACCGCCCCCGGTTTCGTCGACATCACCGTACGCCAGTTCTCCGAGACCCTCTTCAAGCGCTACGGAGTCGCAGTGGAGATCATCTCCATGCAGCTCCTCTTCGCACTGGTAGGGGCGCTCTACCTCGGGAGGCGCAGATGACCATCCCGTTCTATCACGTGCTGATACTGGCCGCGCTCATGTTCGCCATGGGGCTCGCCTGCACCATCGCCTGGCGCACCAACGTCATCATGATGCTGATCGGCATCGAGATCATGCTGAACGCGGTCATGCTCACCTTCGTGGCGGGCTCCGCCCACTGGGGGATAGCCGACGGACAGTTGTTCTCCCTGATGCTGATCGCGCTCACCTCGGCAGAGGTATCACTGGCGCTGGCCATGGTGGTCTACCTGCACAGGCGCAAACAGTCGGTGAACACCGACGACTTCAGCACCATGAAGGGATAACTGACCGATGACGACCTACCTGTCTCTCATGCTCTTGTTTCCCCTGTTCGGAGGCCTGCTCAGCGCGCTGGCCGGCCGGAACCTGCCGCGCAGGCTGGTGGAGGTCATCGTCTGCGCCGCGGTCTGGGGGAGCTTCGTCTGTGCCGTGCTGGCCGCCCTGGCCTACCACGGGCCCCAGACGGTGCTGCTTGCCGATTGGCTTACGGCCTTCGATTTAAAAGCGCCGTTCTCACTGTACCTCGACCCGCTGTCTCTTTCGCTGGTAGTGATGATCGGCTTTGTCTGCGGCCTCATCCATGTCTATTCGGTCTTCTACATGGCAAAGGACGCCGACTATGCACGTTTCTTCGCGCTGCTCAATCTCTTCGTCTTCGCCATGCTCTCCCTGGTCCTCGCCGACACGCTTCCCCTTCTATACCTCGGCTGGGAGGGGGTGGGCTTCTGCTCGTACCTGCTGATCGGCTTCTGGTACTCCGACCCCAGTAACGCCACCGCCGGCAGAAAGGCCTTCATCACCACCAGGGTCGGCGACACCGCACTCCTCATCGCCCTCGCCTGGCTGTTCCAGCTGTTCGGTACTCTCTCCATCCATGAAGTGAACGGGATGGGGTTCCTGATGCCCGGCGGGGTCATTACCGGCCTCGGCCTTTTGTTCCTGGTGGGGGCCATGGGGAAATCGGCCCAGGTGCCGCTCATGGTCTGGCTCCCCGACGCAATGGCCGGTCCCACGCCGGTCTCGGCCATGATCCATGCCGCGACCATGGTGACCGCCGGCGTCTACCTGTTGGCCCGCATGTTCCCCCTGATCGGCAGCTCGGCGGTCGCTACCGCCGCCATCGCCATCACCGGCTGCCTCACCGCCTTCTACGGGGCCACCTGCGCCGTTGCCCAGCGGGACTTGAAGAAGGTATTGGCCTTCTCCACCATCAGCCAGATCGGCTACATGACGCTCGGCGTCGGGGCGGGTGCCATCACGGCAGCTACCTTCCACCTGCTGGTGCACGCCTTCTTCAAGGCGCTGCTCTTCCTCGGTGCCGGCTGCGTCATCACGGCCATGCACCACGAGCAGGACATCTACAAGATGGGGGGCCTACGCCGCTCACTGCCACTCACCTTCTGGCCCTTCCTGGCCGGTGCCGCCTGTCTCGCCGGGCTTCCCCTGACCGGCGGCTTCTTCAGCAAGGACAGCATCCTGATGGCGGTACTGCTCAAAGGTGGCCCGCTCTACATCTCCTTGTACGTGCTGGCACTGCTGACCGCCCTGCTCACCGCCTTTTACAGCTTCCGCCTTGTCTACCTGGTCTTTGGCGGCAGCAACGGCCATCCTCACGTCCACCGCGACCTGACGGTCATGCAGCTGGTGCTGATCCCGCTCGCCATCCTCGGGCTTTTCGGCGGCGTGCTGAACCTCCCTGAATACCTGGGTGGAGGCTTCCTGACCCGCTTCTTCGCCACCTTGACCGGAGCCCCCCACGAGGGCTCGGTGACCGAGGAGCTGGCCTTGCAGGGCGTTGCCACCGTGGTGGCCATCGCCGGCCTGCTGATCGCCCACCTGCGCTACCGTGAATCGGCAAGGAGCGCCCGGGTGAGGGAATCGGGCTCACAGCCGGCCAGCTACTACGCTTTCCTGTTGAACGGCTGGTACTTCGACCGCCTCTACTATCACACCCTGATCCGCCCCTACCACGTCCTTTCCGGTATCCTGTGGCAGAAGGTGGACGAAGGTGTGATCGACGACTCGCTCGACCGGCTGGGGAGCGGTCTCGGCTTTTCCGGGAGCCTGCTTGGCCGCTGGAGCAGCGGGCGGATTTCCATTTATATCCTGAGCTTCGCCACCGGAGGCGCCCTGATGCTCGGCTACCTCGCCTGGCGCCTTCTTTAACACAGGACCGATACGCGATGCCTTCAAACTTCCCCATACTTTCGCTGCTGGTCTTCCTTCCGCTGCTGGGATCGCTCGTGCTGCTCCCCTTCCGGCGCAACCACGACGCGCTGCGGCTGATCACCCTCATCTTCTCGGTTGCCGAGCTGGCGGTCAGCGCCTGGGTGCTGACCGCGTCCTCCTTCGCCCAGGCGACAGGCGCGCCCGCCGGTTTCTTCCTGTACGAAGACCTCCCCTGGATCGAGCGCTTCGGGATCCGCTACACCTTGGGGATGGACGGCATCAGCCTGCTCATGGTGCTCCTCACCTCCTTCATCACCGTGATCGCGGTTTTGGTTTCCTGGAACGGGATCAAAGAGCGGCTCCCTCTTTACTACTCCCTGCTGCTAGCGATGGAAACCGGTATCCAGGGGGTCTTCCTGGGGCTGGACCTCTTCCTCTTCTATCTCTTCTGGGAGGTCATGCTGATCCCGATGTTCTTCCTGATCGGCATCTGGGGCCACGGCAGGCGCATCTATTCCGCCGTTAAGTTCTTCCTGTACACCTTCTTCGGGTCGCTGCTCATGCTGGTGGCGATCATCTCGCTTTACCTGCGGCACGGGGCCCAGGCCGGCCATTACAGCTTCTCGCTGTTCGAACTCATCCATACTTCGATCCCTTATGAGATCAGCGTGTGGCTGTTCGCCGCCTTCCTGTTCGCCTTCGCCATCAAGTTCCCAGTCTTCCCGCTGCACACCTGGCTGCCCGACGCGCACACCGACGCCCCCACCGCCGGCAGCGTGATCCTGGCCAGCCTGATGCTGAAGACCGGCGCCTATGGTCTGATCCGCTTCGGCTTCCCCCTCTTCCCCGAAGCCGCGCGGGCCTGCACTCCCCTCATCTACACCGTTTCCGTGATCGGCATCGCCTACGGCGCCTGGATCGCCTTCGCGCAGCTGGACATGAAGCGGCTGGTCGCCTACTCCAGCGTGAGCCACATGGGCTTCGTGGCACTCGGGATCGCCGCCTGGAGCCCGGTTGCGCTCTCGGGGGCCGTGCTGCAGATGGTGAACCATGGCGTCACCACCGGGGCGCTCTTCGCGTTGGTGGGAATGCTCGACGAGCGGACCGACAGCAGGGAGATCGCCACCTACGGCGGGATCTGGGGAAAGGTGCCGGCGCTCTCCTTCTTCTTCCTGCTCTTCTGCATGGCGTCCGCCGGCGTGCCGGGGTTGAACAACTTCGTGGGGGAATTCCTGGTGCTGGTGGGAACCTTCAGGGTGTCGCCAATGGCCGCCGCCGGTGCCTTCCTCGGCGTGGTGCTGACGCTGATCTACACCGTGCGGCTCGTGCAGGAGATACTGTTCGGCAAGGAGAAGAAGCCGCTGACTTTAAGGGATCTCTCAGCCAGAGAAGGGGGGGTACTGGCTGCACTGGCAATCGCTGCAGTCTACCTGGGCGTGCATCCCGGGCCGGTACTGGAGCTGGTGAGGGTCCCGATCGCGCTTTTGGTCGGTGGGATGTAACAACTAACCTGTGCCGAGAGAATACCCCCATCCTCATCCTGTCCTTCTCCTTGAAGGAGAAGGGACCCTAAGTGGCACATGGACGTTAATTCTGCGGGAGAACACCGAGGTTTTCACACAACATGACCGTTTCCGATCTTCTTCCCATAATGCCCATCATCATCTCGGGCGCCGCCGCCTTGCTGGTGCTTTTGGCGGGGCCGCTTGTGCAGCAGCGCTCGCTTAACTGGCTGGCTGTGCTCGCCTCGGCTGCGGCCGGCATCTGGGCCGCGGTTTCCCCCGCGACCGGTGCGGTGACGGTCCCCGGCCTTGCCTTCACGCAGCTGGCGCAGTTCCTGATCCCCGTCTTCTCGTTCGCCACCACGCTCACCCTGCTCCTCTCGCACGGCTACAATGAGCGGCGGGGCATCAAGGGTGAGGAATTTCCTTCCGTCGTCCTCTTTACTCTGTTCGCCATGTGCGTACTCGCGTGCGCGACGAACCTGCTCATCCTCTTCCTGGCGCTGGAGTCGGTCTCCTTCGCCTTCTACATCCTGGTATCCATCGACCTCGGACGTGCCGAGTCGGGGGAGGCCGGTCTCAAGTACCTCTTGATGGGAGCGGTGGCCGCCGCCATCGTTGCCTTCGGCATCGCCCTCATCTTCGCAGGTACCGGCACCCTTGCCCTTGTGGGTTCGGTCTCCTCCCCGGAGCACCACGCCATCGTTTCCGCCGGTTGGGGAATGGTGGTGATCGGCGTGGCCTTCAAGCTGTCGCTGGTCCCCGCTCACCTCTGGACACCGGACGTCTACCAAGGGGCACCTGCGCCGGTTGCCGCCTTCCTCTCCACCGGCTCCAAGGTCGCGGCCGCCGCTTTCTTCCTGATGCTGCTCGCCTTCGCCAGCCCGATGGCGGAGATGCACGCGCCGCTCTACCTCTTATCGCTCCTTTCCATGGTGATCGGCAACCTGGCCGCCCTGCTTCAGAAGAACATCAAGCGGATGCTCGCCTACTCCTCCATCGGTCACATGGGTTACCTGGCTCTTGCGCTGCTGACCGGCACGAAAGAGGGATACACCGCAGTCCTTCTCTACGGCGCCATCTACACCACCATGAATCTCGCTGCCTTCGGCGCCATCGCCTCGCTCTCCGACGAAGGTGAACGCTCGGATATCGAAGCGTACACCGGGGTGGGATTCAGCGCTCCGTTCCGCGGCGGCGTGCTGGCCCTCGCCATGCTGGCCCTGGCGGGGATCCCTCCCACGGCAGGCTTCCTCGGCAAGTTCTTCATCTTCTACGCCGCCATCAGGGGAGGCGAGACCACCCTAGCGATCATCGGTATAGTCAGCGCCGCGGCGTCGGCCTATTTCTACCTGAGCGTGGTGGTGCAGCTCTACATGCGCGGGCCCCAAGCCGCTCATGCAGAATCGGCTTCTCCCGCCCTCGGCTCAGTCCCGCCGCCGCCTCATCCCGCTTCCTCTGCGGAGTGGCTGGCGCTTAGCTGCGCCGCCCTCGCCGTCCTCGCCATCGGTATCTTCCCGGCTCCGCTTTTGCGGGTGCTGGATGCGGTTATCAAGTAGGCGGTACTGCTTCGCCAGCTCCACCGGCGGTTCCCCCTCCCTGACCCTCCCCCTTCGGGAGAGGGGATGCTGGCAGTTGTTGGACAAGGAGATTACA